>JAIXRX010000190.1 GCA_027485005.1 Alphaproteobacteria bacterium | reverse complement strand
GGCTTTCGCCCGTTTTTGTTTTTAAGAAAAAAATCAGGGGCACTCGCCCTTACTGTGTGCTATTGCAAACAGATAGATTCGCTAAGGAATATAACAGAGAAGTCTTCGAAATTTTATGAAGATTTGATGACAATTTTATTATCCGCAGTTTTCCTCACAGCATCAGCTCATAAAATAGCATCCACCCCCTCACAAAAACTCTTGATTGTGACGCTTAAGGGGCCTAAAAGGTGCACAAATATCTGTTCTTTCTTGCTAAAAAATAAGGAAATTCCCTATGAGCACTCCTGTTGTTGTTCCTTCCCTTGGTGAATCTGTTTCGGAAGCGACCGTAGCCACCTGGTTCAAAAAAGTTGGGGACGCGGTAAATCAAGACGAACCTTTGTGTGAACTTGAAACCGACAAAGTAACGCTGGAAGTGAACTCTCCTGCCTCTGGCGTGCTGGAAAGCATTGCTGCGGCGACCGGCGCAAACGTGAATGTGGGCGCTACTTTGGGCGTGATTAAAGCGGGTGCTGCGGGTGCAAAAGCTGCCCCTGCCGCCGCCCCTGCTCCTGTGGCTGCTGCGGCTCCTGCGGCTGCCGCTATCAATAATGGCCCTGCGGCCAACAAAGCATTGGCTGAAAACCCGCAAGTAAACCCTGCCGCCATTGCTGCCTCTGGCAAAGACGGCCGCGTGACCAAAGGTGACGTGCTGGCGGCTGCTAGCGCGCCCGCTGCTGCACCTGTTGCGGCTTCTGCGCCTGCCTCCAATGGCCCGCGTGAAGAACGCGTGAAAATGACCAAATTGCGTCAAACCATTGCGCGCCGTTTGAAAGAATCGCAAAACACCGCCGCGATTTTGACGACCTTCAACGAAATCGACATGTCTGCCGTGATGGCATTGCGCGAAGAATATAAAGACGCGTTCGAGAAAAAACATGGCGTGAAATTGGGCTTCATGAGCTTCTTCACCAAAGCCGTGGTGAATGCGTTGAAAGAATTGCCTGCGGTGAATGCACAAATCGATGGCGATGAGCTGGTGTATAAAAACTACTACGATATCGGTATGGCTGTGGGCACTGACCAAGGCTTGGTGGTGCCAGTCGTGCGCAATGCCGACCAGCTGAGCCTAGCAGGTATTGAAGCAGAAATTGGCCGCTTGGCGAAAAAAGCGCGAGAAGGCTCGCTCAGCATGGGCGATATGAGCGGCGGCACCTTCACCATCACCAATGGTGGTGTGTATGGTTCGTTACTTGCCACCCCAATCATCAACCCACCACAATCGGGTATTTTCGGCATGCATAAAATCGAAAAGCGCCCAGTGGTTGTGAACGATCAAATCGTGATTCGTCCAATGATGTATGTGGCGCTTTCTTATGACCACCGCATCATTGATGGCAAAGAATCCGTGACCTTCCTCGTGAAAGTGAAAGAAGCGATGGAAGATCCGCGCCGCTTGTTGCTTGGCTTATAAGATAAATATTCTAAAATTTTAATATAAGGACATCCCATGTCTCAGTATGATTTGGTAGTGATTGGTGGCGGCCCAGGTGGTTATGTGGGCGCAATTAAAGCAGCGCAACTTGGCCTCAAAGTGGCGTGCGTAGAAAAACGCGGCAGCTTGGGCGGCACCTGCTTGAACGTGGGTTGCATTCCGTCCAAAGCCTTGTTGCAATCGTCACATCTCTATGAAGAAATTGCACACCATGCCGAAGAACACGGCATTAAAGCGACCGCGAAACTGGACCTGAAAGCCATGATCGCGCGCAAGGATAAAGTGGTCTTAGATTTGACCAAAGGCATTGAAGGTTTGTTTAAGAAAAACAAAGTGGATTATATTGTTGGCCATGGCACTATTACTGGCGCCAACGAAGTGACCGTAAATGGCAAAGATAAACTTAGCGCAAAGAATATTGTGATTGCGACGGGCTCGGACGTCATGCCATTGCCGGGTGT
Source organism: Alphaproteobacteria bacterium (assembly GCA_027485005.1). Classification (GTDB taxonomy): domain Bacteria; phylum Pseudomonadota; class Alphaproteobacteria; order Rickettsiales; family JAIXRX01; genus JAIXRX01. The sequence goes on along the minus strand of JAIXRX010000190.1, from coordinate 6,673 downwards.
TGACATCGACGAGAAAAAAATTGTGTCGTCCACGGGTGCGCTGACGCTTGAAAAAGTGCCTGAGCATTTGGTGGTGATTGGCGGCGGCGTGATCGGCCTTGAAATGGGCAGCGTGTGGCGCCGTTTGGGTGCAAAAGTCACGGTGGTGGAATTCCTCGACCGCCTCTGCCCCGGCATGGACACAGAAATTGCCAAACAATTCCAAAAAGTGCTGGCCAAACAAGGCATGGAATTCAAACTGGGCACCAAAGTCACGGGCGCGAAATCTGATGCTAAAGGCGTGACCTTGACGATGGAACCTGCCGCTGGTGGCGCTGCTGAAACAGTGAAGGCAGACGTGGTGTTGGTGGCGATTGGTCGCCGCCCTTACACCGACCAACTCGGCCTTGAAAGTGTTGGTATTACGCTAGACAAACGTGGGCGTATTCCCGTGAACGGCCATTTGCAAACGGCAGTGCCAAGCATCTATGCGATTGGGGACGTGATTGAAGGCCCGATGCTGGCACATAAAGCCGAAGAAGAAGGCGTGTTAGTGGCGGAGCAATTGGCTGGCCAGAAACCGCATATCAACTACGATTGCATTCCGGGCGTGGTCTACACCAACCCAGAAGTCGCGACTGTGGGCAAAACAGAAGAGCAATTGAAAGAAGCAGGTGTTGCTTACAAAGTGGGTAAATTCCCATTCATGGCAAACTCCCGCGGGCGCGCTGTAGGCCAAACCGAAGGCTTGGTGAAAATTCTAGCGGACGCAACGACTGACCGCGTGCTGGGCGTGCATATCATCGGCCCAGAAGCAGGCGGCCTGATTCATGAATGCGTGCTGGCGATGGAATTTGGTGCAAGCAGCGAAGATATTGCGCGCACCTGCCACGCCCACCCAACCTTAAACGAAGCGGTGAAGGAAGCGGCTCTCGCAACCTTCGCAAAAGCGATTCATATCTAATATAGACATTAGATTTTACGCATATAAAAAAGGCCGGTATTTCTACCGGCCTTTTTGCTGATTCTAATTCGATCTATTTTAGAAAAATCTCTAGTGCGCAGACTTTAGTTCCATTATTAGAGAGTGCATAGATAGCATTCCCAGCCAATGCCTTTGTACCTTCAGCAAGTGTCAGCGCAGAACCCGTGCTAGAATTCACAGCGCACCCCGAGCTATAAATAGCGGCACCAAACGTACGCCACGTGCCTAACCCAGGTTTTCCATCATCATATTTGACATCCAAGCTCGAGGTTTCTACGGGAGTAAAAATAGGGCAACCAGGATAACCAGAGCAATCATTCGCACCGGCAATAAAAGAGGAGGTTGTTCCGCCATCCGCCCACCACCAGCCATTAGTGCCAGGTGCCCCACCCGTACCTTGCAAATTGGTAATTAAATAGGTAATCCCCGTCACCCGCCCCATTGGACAATTGGTACCTGTTGTCATGCAGCTGTATGCTGTGCTGCTAATGCCATTGTAGGTACCAGGAATCAAACCAGCATTTGCAAGATGCTGCCATGTCAGGAATTGTTCTTGTGCAGCCGTTATACTCCCAGGATTATTTGTTGTAATATTGCCATCGCCATTGCCATTGCATGTCTGTGTACCAGTCCCTGCCGTTCCTGCCGCACACCCAGCATTCACCCCCCAATAACTTTGGGCATTATTAAGGTCACCAGGAAGCTGATTGTATTTCAATTTGAAGGTATTGATGGCGGTTTTGAATTTATTGTAATCACTGGCGACTGAATTGAGCTCACTCGCACGGATAAGCTCTTGCCCAGTAAGAATACCGCCCGTAATCAAGCCAATAATGACCAGAACAATAGCAAGTTCAACGAGTGAAAAGCCCTGAGTTTTCCGCATGGCACTAGCCATTAATCAAGCGGATATTCTCAAACATATTCATTGCAGGTTCTTTTGCTTCACCCGTTGATTCGGCAAAGCCAGAAGTCAGCATTTTCATCGCGCTATCTTCAAGGTCAATCTTGTCGGTACGCTTGAATTTACCGTCCACATAAGCACCATCTTCAATCATCAACGATTCATGCATGATAATGCCTTCCACACGGCAGGAAGAAAACAATTCTACATGGCGTGCTTTAATAATGCCTTTTACCGCACCATAAATCTGTACGGTTTCAGCCACCACATCGCCTGTAACATTGCCATTACCACGAACAGTGACTTGCGCGGCGCGCACATTACCCTCTACGCGACCATCCACGTCAACCAATCCTTCACTTACCACATTGCCGAGCACATTCATGTCGGTCGCGATGATGGACGGGCTTGTTTTACGCTTCAAGCTCAACGGATTCGTCATCGAGTTCAAAGAGACTTTAGTATCTGGGGATGACTTATTTTTTTGAAAGAACATAGCGACCTGCCTGTAAGAATTTCATAGGATTTAGGGGTTGATCATTATATCGCACCTCATAATGCAAATGATCCCCTGTTGAACGACCGGTGCTACCTTGGATGCCAATCGCTTCCCCTTGCTTCACCAACTGCCCTTGTTTCACCAATAAACGGCTAAGATGAGCATAACGCGTGGTCATACCCAAGCCGTGGTCAATATCGATCACATTTCCATATTGAGGGTGATAATGTGCTTCAATCACTTTGCCTTCATTAGCGGCAACCACCTTGCCGCCACGCGGTGCAGCAAAATCCAAGCCCTCATGCATAGCCCATGTGCGACGAAAAGGATCAAGACGGCGCCCAAAACCACTGGTGGTTCTTGACAAAGGAGCAGGCACACCAAGCGGCATCGCATCCACGACTTGATTCAATAATAATAAGCGGTCTAAGCCTTGCTCCCATTGCTCTGGCGTAAAGTCATCGTCACCAGCACTCAAAGGAATATATGGACCACCTTGATTATCAAATTTTCCTGCCGCTTCTGGCGCTGTAGTGTTCAACCCAAGATTCTCAACTTTGCTAGGCACTTTCGCCGTGGCGTTGTTGCGAGCCTTCACTCGGTTGAGCGCCAATGCTTTGGATTTCAACTGGTCGGCATTCAAACCAGCCATCGCAATCACATCTTCAAAAACGTCAATTTTATCTTTTGTGCGGTCGTAAATCGTCATCACGATTTCAAGGTTATCATTCTGTAACTCTTCCACGCGTTTTTCGAGGTAGCTCAAACGCTCGTCCACAATTGACGTTGCAGAAGCTGCTCCACCGCTATTATCCGCAGTAAAAAGGGTGTCTTCCATGATGAGCTTACCAGTTTTTTCCACCTGAGCTTCATGTTGCTTAATCACAAATTTATCATAATCCGTGAGCTCTTTACCGCTTTTATTCAGCTTCACCAAATCGCGCTTGAGCATCAACATTTCTTCACCGATACGCTTTTTTTCGATGCTGGCCGCCACAATTTTTTCCTCTTTTTCCTGAATCACCGAGCTAGCGGCCATGTAGCTGCCTGTAGTGTAGGAAATCCAAGAGAAAAAGCCAAGCACGCCAAAAACAACGGCCAATTGCAACAAAGGGCTGAGCGGAATGTGTTCGACCGCGTGGTCAGAAACAATCAAAATATTGCGCGCCTTGAAGAGCTTTGAAAAACGCCCTTTTGACGCATGACGCTTTCTTGGGCGCATGCTGTTCCTATCGTCTAGCATTTGTTCTTTTGCTGCAACCTCTTCAGGCTCTTTGCAACCGAGCGATGAAAAATCCATCCGTGTCGTGCTGCTTTGGCGTCAAATTTAGCCAGGCTCTGGTCGGGTTGTCTTCTTGTGTAGAAAATTTATTCCACAAATTATCTAAAGGTGCAACGCTAAACTCAGAGTTCTTTTCAAGCATTTGATTTACATTGCTTTTATTTTCTCTATCAAGCACCGAACAGGTAACATAAACCAAGATGCCATCAGGAGCTAAAAAGCCTGCCGCTTTCTTTAATAAACGCTGCTGAATTTCAACCACATGCTCAATATCCTCTTGGGTCATGCGCCACACCAAATCAGGCGTACGGCGCCATGTGCCAAGACCGCTGCATGGGGCATCAATCAACACACGATCAAAAGACTGATGATATTTAGCGAGAGGCGCCATATGCCCCTCAGGTAACAATACCGTTTCGATGATGGTCACACTCGCGCGTTTCGCACGGCGCTCCAGCTCCTGCAGACGTCGTGCATCCACATCACACGCAATAATTTTGCCATAATTTTTCATCGCCGCAGCGAGCGCCAACGTCTTGCCACCCGCACCAGCACACAAATCTAATACCATCATACCAGGTTTAGCATCCACTGCTTCGGCAGCAATTTGTGAGGCCTCTTCTTGGATTTCAAGCAAGCCATCGACTAACATCGGGTGGTCTTTAGAAAGCCGTTTCGCCAAAATCAAGCCGTTGGATGCATAGCGCGCATCTTGCACATCAATATGCTGCTCGGTAAGTTGTCTGGTGGCTTTCACACGATTCGTGCGCAAGGTATTGACCCGCACCACAGTCGCCGCCGCTTGATGATTCGCTTGCGCTTCTTCCACTGCACGTTCACCAAAATTCTGCTGCCAAATCTCCCATAACCATGCGGGCATGTTCATACGCGCCGCCAGCGATACATTCGGGAAATCTAATGTATTCTCAATCGCCTGCTGCAACCATTTTTTTTCTGAGTCTGACAAGGTGGCTGGCGCGTGCCCTTCCCCACTACATAACGCATCCATAGCGTTGACATCATGATGATTTTGAAGCGCTGCAACGCCCAAAACACCCATACGCGCAACCTCTGGAATGCCTGCATTTTCTAAACTTTCGCGGCAGATTCCCCAGCGACGCATGGTGTTATAAACAAGATCAGTGATCGCGCGGCGGTCTTTACTGCCAATATAACGACGCGTGGAAAGATATTGCGAAAGCGCATAATCCAGTGGAAGTTTTTCACCCTCCCGCCATGCTTGTTCCACATGCGAAAGCACGTCGATAGCAGCGGAATAATGGGCAGCGATTTGCACGAGGCTTACGAACTCGCGCGGTAGTTTGGCGCTTCCCGAGTAATGGTGATGTCATGCGCATGTGACTCACGCAGGCCCGCACCCGTGATACGTACAAATTGTGCGTTTTTATGCAGTGCATCTAATGTCGCATTGCCGGTATAACCCATGGCAGCGCGCAAGCCACCAATCAGCTGATGCACCACGCCCGAGACTTGGCCTTTAAATGGCACTTGGCCTTCCACACCTTCTGGCACCAATTTCATTTGCTCACGAATTTCCTGTTGGAAATAACGATCCGCCGAACCTTGCGCCATCGCGCCGACCGAGCCCATGCCACGGTATGATTTATAAGAACGACCTTGATACAAAATTACTTCACCAGGGCTTTCTTCCGTGCCCGCAAACATACTGCCTAGCATCGCGCAATCTGCACCGGCGGCAATCGCTTTGGCCAAGTCACCTGAATATTTAATCCCGCCATCTGCAATCAATTTTGCACCATGTTTGCGGGTCGATTTCAGCACGTCCATAATCGCGGAAAGCTGCGGCACACCCACACCTGCCACAATACGCGTGGTACAGATAGAACCAGGGCCAATGCCAACTTTGACGGCATTTGCACCTGCCAGAATCAACGCTTCTGCGGCGTCTGCGGTTGCGATATTTCCTGCAATAATCTGAATGTCTTTGCCGCGCGCACGCAGCTCTTTTACCATGTTAATCACGCCCACTGAATGGCCATGCGCGGTATCCACCACCAACACATCCACATCCGCCGCAAGCAGCGCTTCCGCACGCTCAAGGCCATTTTGCCCTGTGCCAATCGCCGCGCCCACACGCAGACGCCCAAGGCTATCTTTGGCGGCATTCGGGAAGGCATTCGCTTTGTCCATATCTTTAACGGTAATCAAACCAATGCAACGATAAGCATTATCTACTACCAGCAATTTTTCAATACGGTGGCGGTGCAGTAATTTTTTTGCTTCTTCGCGTGACACGCCTTCTTGCACCGTTACCAGATTCTCATGCGTCATCAATTCGCGCACAGGCTGGCCTGGGTTTTCGGCAAAGCGCACATCGCGATTCGTCAGCATGCCCACCAGCTTGCCGCCTGCTTTTTCTACTACGGGAATACCAGAAATATGATGAGCGTCCATCAACGCCAGCGCTTCCGCCAAGGTCGCGTCAGGGTGAATGGTCACAGGGTTAATCACCATGCCGGATTCAAATTTTTTGACTTTGCGCACTTCGTCCGCTTGCGCGTCCACATTCATATTTTTATGAATGGCACCGATGCCACCTTGTTGTGCCATAGCAATCGCCAGACCCGATTCGGTCACGGTATCCATCGCAGCAGACATGAGTGGAATTCCAAGTTGGATATCGGCCGTTAGAAACGTGCGGGTGTCCACTTGAGCGGGCAGGATGTCGGATGCGGCGGGGCGCAGCAACACGTCATCAAAAGTAAGAGCAGTTTGTATTTCCATGGCCAGCCTTTACACGGATTCTGGGCTTTTGGCAAGAGCCATGGCGGAAATAGTGGTTTTTAGCCATTTTTTGGGGTTGTCATCAAACCGTCACCTAAAAATGCTAAATTGATAAGGTCTAATTTTTTAGGTGATGCGTGAACAAATCCCGCATCTTTTTTCATTTATAAAAGCAAAAAACGCGTTGTGAAAAAAGAAACCCACAGCGCCTCAAAACACAATGAAAAAGTTTTTATTGCTCACACTCGTGAGCTTAGG
>JAIXRX010000188.1 GCA_027485005.1 Alphaproteobacteria bacterium | reverse complement strand
TTAGAAACGCTTTGCGCGCATCATAATATTTTCTTCCGCGCAAGCGGTTTGCCTGAAGTGAAAGCCGCCGATATGCACGCGCATTTGATGGCGTTAGCGCCGCGCATTTTGCCGCATATCGCGCCTGTGTGGTTGATGCTGGACGAGTTCCGCCGCCAAGGCAAACGCATTTTGTTTGAAGGTGCACAAGGCACCCTGCTCGACGTGGATCATGGCACCTACCCATTCGTGACCTCGTCCAACACTGTGGCGGGCAGCGCCAGCACCGGTGCGGGCGTGGGCGTGAGCGCGCTCAATTACATTTTAGGCATCACCAAAGCCTACACCACGCGCGTGGGCAGCGGCCCCTTCCCGTCCGAATTATTTGACGAAGTGGGTCAGCAGCTGGGCGAACGTGGCCATGAATTTGGTACGGTGACTGGACGCAAACGCCGCTGCGGTTGGTTTGACGCAGTGCTGGTGCGCCAAGCGATTAAAATCGGCGGCATTCAAGGCATTGCCCTGACCAAACTCGACGTACTGGACGGCCAAGAAACGCTGAAAATCTGCATTGGCTATAAGCATGGCGACACGGTGTATGATTACCTGCCCGCTAACCAAAAATTGCAGGCGGAAATGGTGCCGATGTACGAAGAAATTCCGGGCTGGAAAGAAAGCACGCAAGGCGCGCGCTCGTGGGCGCAGCTGCCAGCTAATGCCATTAAATATATTCGCCGGATTGAAGAGCTGATCGAGTGCCAAGTGGCGCTGCTTTCCACCTCGCCAAACCGCGAAGATACCATCATGGTGCGTGATCCGTTCGCGTATTAACCCTATGAATGTTGCGATAACCAAACGTATTGAATGGATAGATATTACGCGGGGCATCACGATTTTTCTAGTGGTGCTGGGTCATAGTGTCGCAGCGCAAAGCAGCACGGCATATTTCATTTATAATTTTCATATGCCGCTATTCTTTATCCTGTCAGGGTATGGTTTTAAGCCCGCCCCCTTCACGATATTTGTCACAAAGAAAGCGCACGCCTTGCTCATCCCTTATGTGTTGCTGGCCCTGTGCGATCTTGCCCTCAACATTGCCGATACAATGATATCTCAAGGCACCTTCTTGGTGGCAGACCCAGCGTTTTTACTAGCCAAACAAAAGCTTTTTGCCATTCTATATGGCGTCGGAAATGTTCCGCCATCACTCGCACACATCATACAGCCTATCGGAATGATATGGTTTTTTCCGGCTCTTTTCCTTGGGAATATGGTGTTTTGGCTGTGCCATACACTCACGCAAAAATATGGCGAACTGACGCTTTTATTGCTGGCACTGACATGCTCGATTGCTGGAAAAATCATGGGCAGCATTTTTTTCTTACCCTGGAGCATGGATATTGCTTTTGGCGCACAGCTCTTTTTCCTGTTTGGTTTTATGGCAAAGAAATACGATCTTTTTCATAGACACCCAACCAAGACCATCATCGCATTTGCGCTTTTGTTTCTTACTTATACCACCTATGCCCGTGCAGGCGTCAGCCTGAATGACCGCACCTATGGCGATATGCTATTATCGTTCACCACCGCTATTTTGGGAACATGCCTCACCATCTGGATCGCACAACGTTGCACACAGGCGCACGCGAAGAAAATATTTTTATATTTAAGCAGCGCTTCCACAGCGATCACTTGTTTTCATGGCTATTTCCCATTGCGTTATGTGTGGAATTTGTTCCATGAAACATGGATAACCCTGATTCCAGAAGCGATACAGGCACTCGAATTGAGTGCCTATTACAACTTCATTGACCGATGGGTGGCCGCGCTAGTGGCGTATGAAATCATCCGGCGGGTGGCCAAGCTTTTTCCATCTGCGCGACCGCAGCCTGTCCGTTAGGCTGCGGGTTGCTCTAGGTGAGCAGTGCTCGTGGTAGTAAGCGTGACCTCGATATTGCCACGGGTAGCTTTGGAATAAGGGCACATTTGATGTGCTTCTTCCATGAGGTTTTGTGTCGCCGCTTCATCGAGATTTTCTGCTTTGGCAGTGAGGCTGACGCTCAAATAGAAGCCTTTTTCTTCCTCTTTATGCAAACTGACATAAGCATCAATAGTAATCTCACCCGCTTCTAATTTTTGCTTGTCTGCGATTGCTTTCATCGCGCTACCAAAACAGGCGGAATAACCAGCGGCAAAAAGCTGTTCCGGGTTGGTGCCAGTGCCGTTCGTGGGAGTGAGGGTGATGTCGAGCTTCTTGTCGTCCGACACGCTATGACCTTCGCGGCCATGCGTAGTGGTAACATGGGCGGTATAAATGGCGTTGTTAATGCTCGGCATGGCAATCTCCAGTCAAAAGGATGAACTTGCACGCTAGTGCGTGGCACATAAATTTTCGATAAGAACTTTTCTACGCCACCTGCCCAGCCGCAACACCTGACGCCCACGCCCATTGGAAATTAAAGCCACCAAGATGCCCCGTCACATCCACCACCTCACCAATAAAATAGAGATTGGGCACAAGATTTGACGCCATGGTTTTGGAAGAAAGCTGCGTGGTGTCCCCCCCCCCACGCGTGACCTCTGCGGTGCGGTAGCCTTCTGTGCCATGCGGCACCAGCGCCCATTCATTGATAGCTTTTGCAAGTGCGGCAATCTGTTTATTTGGCATGTCGGCCAAGCGCGGCGGCAGGTTCAGCGGCGCGCAAATGGTTTGAATCACGCGTTGCGGCAGCAACCCAGCAAGCGCGGTGGTTGGCGCTTGACGCGGATTGTCTGTTTTCGCTTTCAGCAAATGCGCTTCCACCATCATGTCCGGCAGCAAATTAATTTCCACCGCCTCGCCTTGTTGCCAATAGCTGGAAATTTGCAAAATCGACGGGCCGCTGAGGCCACGATGCGTGAACAACATCCCCTCGCGAAATATGGTTTTGCCGTAGCGCACCACCGCGTCCACCGCCACGCCGGACAGGCTGCTATATTGCGCAAGCTGGACTTCAGAGAGAGTAAACGGCACGAGCGCTGCTTCGGTCGGCACAATGCTATGCCCAAATTGTTTGGCGATGCGATAGCCAAAATCCGTCGCGCCCATTTTAGGAATAGAAAGCCCACCGGACGCAATGATAAGCGATGCACAGCGCAGCTCGCCAGCGCTGGTGTGCAGCACAAAATCATCCGGTTTTTGCACCTCTTGCACGGAGGTATTCAGCCGAACTTCCACGCCACCCGCCGCGCATTCCGCCAGTAGCATATCAATAATCTGTTGCGCAGAATCATTGCAAAACAACTGCCCCAGCGTTTTTTCGTGGTAGGCAATGCCATGTTTTTCTACCAGCGTCAGGAAATCCCGCGCGGTATAGCGCGAAAGTGCGGACACGCAAAAATGCGGATTAGCCGAAAGGTAATTTTTAGGACTGGCGTGGATATTCGTAAAATTACAGCGCCCCCCGCCCGAAATACGGATTTTTTCGGCAGGTTTTTTGGCGTGGTCCAGCACCAGTACCTTGCGCCCACGTTGGCCTGCTTGCGCCGCCGCCATGAGGCCTGCCGCGCCTGCGCCTATCACAATTACATCAAAAAACGGGGGATTTATGGGTTCCATGCGCGCAAAATGGCATGGTTTGAGGGGGGATGCAAGGCTGCCATGTGGATTTGGGGGCTTGTGAAACCATGCATTTTGTGGCATGAGGACGCATCTTTTGAACCTAGAAACCTAAAGTGAGACTAAAAAATGACGAATGTTTGGCACGATGTGCATTATGGTGAAAATGCCCCACAACAAGTAACGGCCGTGATTGAAATTCCACGCCGCTCACGCGCGAAATATGAAATCGACAAAAAAACCGGCCTGCTGCGCATGGACCGCGTGCTTTATTCAGCCGTTCACTACCCTACCAACTATGGTTTTATCCCACAAACCTTGGGCGAAGATAACGACCCGCTGGATATTCTGGTGATTTCAATGATCGACGCACAACCTTTGTGCCTGATGGATGCTCATATCATTGGCGTGATGCGCATGGTGGATGGCGGCGAAGGTGACGACAAAATTATTGCCGTGGCAGATGGCGATATGAGTGTGGCGCATATTCAAGACCTCGACCATTTGCCAAAACATTTTCTTTCAGAAATCGAGCATTTCTTTGAAGAATATAAACGCCTCGAGAAAAAAGAAGTAAGCGTGATGGGCTTTGCTGGCAAAGAAGAAGCGATGAAAATCGTGAATGAAAGCATTGAACGCTACAAACAAAAATATGGTGCAAAAGCGGCTGCTTAAGCCACTCTAAACCAGCCCCAAAACGGCTTGCCTTAGCGAATAAGGCAGGCCGTTTTTTTTGCGCGGTTCCACGGCATTTTGGCCAGTAAACGCGCGAGCATACAAGTGCCGCTTAAGCCTGCGAACAAAAGCCCTGCGCCAATCAATCCAGCGAGATAAATAAGACGAGCATCGAACACTTGGCTGCCAATTATGCTGAATAAAATGATACTTCCCACAGTGATTTGCACTTGTCGGTCCAACGGCAAAACCGCGCGCCCTGCGGATGCTGTGGGCAAGCCTGCCACCTCCCATGCTTCAATGCCGCCCTCTAAATTATAGATTTCTGCGTTATGCCCCTCGGCTTCTAGTTTCTGGCAAGCCGCACCACCACGCCCGCCTTTGCGGCAATGGATGACCAGTTTTTTACCGTCATACACCGGCAGCTCCCCAGCACAAATTTTCCCCAGCGGTAGTAAATGCGCGCCCACAATATGCTGGGTTTCATATTCCGCAGGTTCACGCACATCCACCAACACCGCCTGCCCCGCATCCATCCAGATTTTCAGGGTTTTTGCATCAATCATTTTCATCGCATCATTCCTTTTATTTAGTTATTACTAAGTTATCTACAATAAATGAGATGCAGCGTAGAAAGTAGCGCCTGTACCTCCATACTGGCTATTTTATAATAGACCATCTGCCCGCGTTTTTCCGAAAACACCAAGCCGTCCGCCTTCATCTTGGCCAAATGCTGCGACAAAGCAGAATAGGACAAACCCGCAAAATCCGCTAGTTCTCCGGCGGATTTCTCGCCTTCCACCAATTGGCAAAGTACCAGCAAGCGTTTGGCATTGGCCAACAGCTTCAACATCGCCTCTGCTTTGTGGGCATGGCGTTCCATGGCAGAAGATGTGGTCGTTTTTTTTGCTTGACTCATAGGATTATTATTTTAGTATTTACTAAGTTAGTCAAGTGAAAAAATCACCTTTGGAGTTTTTATGAGTAAATCTTATCCCGATATTACCAAGCGCATTTCCGGCAGCCTGAAAACTTTGCGCAAAGACATTCCCGACACCATGCAGGGGTTTTCTGCCATGGCACAAGCCGCCACCAAAGACGGCGCGCTGGACAAAAAAACCAAAGAAATGATTGCGCTCGCGATTGGCGTTTCCACCCGCTGCGACGGCTGCATTGGCTTTCACACGGACGCATTGGTAAAACTGGGCATCACGCGTGAAGAGTTTGAAGAAGTGTTGGCCATGGCCATCTATATGGGCGGCGGCCCTTCTTTGATGTATGCCGCAGACGCGATGTTGGCGTTTGAGCAATTCTCAGAAAGCAAAAGCGCCTAAGTTAGAGATTTTTTTCAATGCGGC
>JAIXRX010000043.1 GCA_027485005.1 Alphaproteobacteria bacterium | reverse complement strand
TGCATACGCCGGCCAAAGCTACCACCATCGACCACTTGAACAATCTTATTTTTTTCGTTTAGTTGCTCCAGCTCTTTTGCTAAGTCTTCGGCCGTGGTGCCGCCTCCACCAAATTGGCTACCAAGACTCTGAAACCCGCCCAGCGCATTGGCTACGGTGACTATGCCTTTGGTCCATTTATTGTTGAGGTTCTCAAGAAAGCTCACAATTTATTCTCATATTTATATTCAACATACATTTACCTTGCGCCCTAAATTATCAATTTTAGATTGATGTGTTATGAGTTTTCTATAACGCTACCGGCCACTTATCCTTTTACAATGTTTTGTGAAACGGGAAGAGATGGGGTGGCTGGTGGCGTGCTATATCTATCCGAAAGCATTTTAACTCCATCTGGCATTTTAAAAAGTTGTAGTTCTTTATCAGCACCACGGAGCTCAACAACAGGAAACTCCTCGTGTCGATTTTTTAGTGCTGATTGATAATTAAATTCATGCAAAAATACTGTATTTTGTGGAACACCCGCTTGAGTGACGCATTCAAAATGTATTAGGTTTCCATTTTTTTCTGCACCCACCACTTCTGCTTGCCATCCGCGCGCGCCCCTCGGTCGCCGCACTTCTTCGGGATAGTGCTGATTAACAAGCGTCACGCTTAAAACATTTTCTGGCCACCATTCAAGTTTTCCTTCGCCAATCTCGCCCAACTTCTTTTGCACTTCTAAACGTGCCTTTTCTTGAGCCTCTTTGATATGGCGCGCCCATTGAACAATGCCCGCCTCTTTCATTTGCTGCGCTTGTTCGTGTGGCAAAAAATTGTCTGCTTCTTTAGGGTGAATATAGGTTACGGGGTGGAACGCAATTCCTTCTCCGCTTTTCTCATCTGTGCGGTGATGAAGGGTATTTTCAAACCGCTTAAAATAAGGGCTTTTTTCTAGTTCATTCAGATAATAAAGCTCCGCTTGGAAAGATAGGCTGAGCTTGGAGTATTCTCCATCTCCAAACAAGGCTTTTCCTGATGGATTGGCCGCAATCGCATCATCAATATCCATGCGTTCATACGCTTTCATGGAAGTGACGGGGGCTTCTGTTGGGTCGATGCTCTGGTCTTGAAAAATACTTTTTTGGTCCACCACCCCATCAGTAAAGCTGGCTAGAAGAATCATGCTCCTAAAAAATGTATCTCGAATACTCATATTTCTTCCTTGTCTTTCATCTCCTAATTCTACGCCCAAAACCCTTAAGTTTATACTAACAGACTGTGAATTTTTTATGACGCTTGGAGGGGGGCAAAAAAAGACTCCCTTTTGAGGGGGAGTCTTAAACTGGGGGGACCCCTAAAAAGGCATAAAGCCTACCAGAGCTGGTAGCCCACACCTATCACAAAGGCAATAAAGCCGAATATGATGGAGCCTACGACAAAAGAATCCATTAAAAGAGTCTCGCCGTCTCCACCTATGGCACTCGAGAGCATCTTGAAAAGGCCACCCACAGCGCCAATCACGACAAACGCCAAACCAATTCCCCAAAGCTTTGAAATTGGTGCAACGGTTGCGAAGAATACTACCACAACCAGTGATAGTATAAAACCAGCAGCTAGCCGCCAGTCTATTTTTTCTAATAATTTTTTCATAACGTGCGCCCCAGTGTTTCTGAGGACTTGTTTTTGATTGAACATAAATAAACAAAATTAGTATGGCATATTTAGTTTAAAGAAACATTAACGCCCTTCAAAATCAATGCGTGGGTCGATCCAACAGTACATCACATCCCCCAACAATTTCAGCAGTAACCCCAGCAGGGTGAAGATGAAGAGTGTGCCGAACATCACCGGATAGTCACGGTTCATAGCGGATTCAAAGCCGAGCAGCCCCAAGCCATCCAGCGAGAACATGACCTCAATCAGCAGCGAGCTAGTGAACAACATGCCCAGCAGTGCCGCTGGAAAGCCCGCAATCACGAGCAGCATGGCATTGCGAAAGACATGCCGCCACAAAGCTTGCGATTCGGACAGACCTTTCGCGCGCGCCACCAGCACATATTGTTTATGCACCTCGTCCAGCAGGCTGTTTTTGGTCAAAATCACCAACCCCGCAAGGCCAGACACCACCAAGGCCAGCGTCGGCAACACCATGTGCCACGCATAATCCAGAATCTTTCCGAACGTCGAAAAACTTTCAAATTCTGGGCTGGTCAAGCCGCGCAAGGGGAACCACGCCACCACATTGCCACTGGCAAAAACTTGAATCAGCAGCATGGCGAGCAAGAAGCTGGGCACCGCATAACCCACCACCAATATCAGCGTTGAAACTGTGTCGAATCGGCTGCCGTCACGCAAGGCTTTGGCCACGCCCAGCGGCACCGCAATCAGGTAAATCAGCAAGGTGCTCCAGATGCCCAAAGAAAGCGACACCGGCATTTTTTCGGCAATCAGTGAGATCACTGACGCGTCGCGAAAATAGCTTTGGCCAAAATCACCGCGAGCATAATTGGAAAGCATGGTGAAAAATCGCTCATGCATGGGTTTGTCAAAACCATATAAGCGGTTCAGCTCGGTCACAATCTCGGGGTCAATGCCTTGGCTGCCGCGATAGGCGCTGTCGGCGCCTGCTTTCTGGGTTTGGCTGGCGGTTTTGGTCGCGTCGGAAGAACCCGCCGCCCCTGCTCGCGCCGTTGCATCCGTCTGGTGGCCCCGTAGCGCGGCAATGGTCCGTTCAACTGGCCCACCGGGTGCAGCCTGCACGATGACAAAATTCAGCAATAAAATGCCGAGCAAGGTCGGCACCATTAGACCAAGGCGCTTAAAAATATACAGCGTCATTTGCCAGCATGCTGACGAATCAGCGCAATAATATAAGAAAGATTGTCGATTTCCTGACCTTTAGATAACCGCAAAATATGCCCAACCGCTTCATTGGCAAAATGATTGCTCCCAGGTTTTTTTCCTTCTTCCAGCAACATTTTAATGACCTGCATAGTGATGCGCGTTGCGTCTTTCATGCTCTCGGGCAGGCCTGTTTTTTCATAGAGCTTTGCAAAGCCAAGCCCACTTTTATCGTGAATCAGCATTTTTGCATTTTTAAGTGGAATTTCGGCCAATTTCGCCAGCGCCATTTCAAAGAACGGCAAATTGCCGCGGCACAGCGCGCCTAAGATAATTGACGGTGAAAGCTTTTCAGCGCCCGCCAATTCATCCACCATTTCCTGGGCTGGCGTTTCTTGCGGCGCACTATCTTTAATAATTTTCAGCGTCACCGCTTCACGCGCTTGATCTGCCTGCAGGTGCGCCTGTTCAACACTAAGTTGTGCACGGGCGCGCAATTGAGCAGCTAGCTCGTCCGATACCATGGTTACCATTCGCAAGGCGATGCCCGCAGGAAGCTCTTGGCGTGCCACCATCCCCGCCATAATATCGTTCTGATCTTGATATTCCTCAATAATAGTAGTCATCGATTTTTCAGAGATTTTTGCGCCATCATTTTGCACCAACACCGACACCACCGCCTGCTGCCCTGTTTCTACCAACGCACCGCTCACTCGCTCATTCACCTGCTCGCGCTGAGCAATCGCCATCAAGCGCGAAAGCTCGCCTTTTTTCTCAATCACCTGCATCAAGTCATAATCCGAAAGCGACTGCGACGATTGCAATACTGGCAAGGCCACCTGCTCAACATCATTCGCCATCTGCATCACAATATCTCTCGGCAGGTTACTTTCTTTGAGGGCCTCGGCCATACTCGCGCGCACACTGACTTCGGTATCTTTCATCAGCATCCGAAAAATCTGTTCAGCCACTTCTTTTTCGCGCTCGCCAAAATCCTCCCCGCTATAGCTTTTGGCAATTTTTCCTACCACCTGCTGGCGCGCGCCAGACGATTTTTCAGACAGCAAAAGGGCCACATCCTGTTCGGAGAGGCCCACAGTTTTAGAACTGTTTTGCGTTTGTTTTTTAGTGTTGTTTAGATTGGAGATTGGAGTTGTCATGCAACGCGCGTCCTATGGCTGCTGTGATGAAATCGAGATGCTCAATTTCCTCATCATAGCCTTTCGCGTTGATGCGTTCAATCATCCGTTGGGGTAGGTCTTGCATTCGGTAGCGCCCCTGTTGCGTTTCTTCCATAGTCACCTCAAGAAGGGCTTTCACCGCCGGGTAGAAGCCTTGTGGCAAATCGGTTTTATCATACAAAGAGCGAAAACCATGTGCACCTGGGTCCAAAATAAGAATTTTGGCATGCAACAAAGGGATGCCCGCCAGCTTTGCCATCGCATTTTCAAAGAACGATAGTTTGCCTAAACAAAGAGCACGTACTACCATCGAAAAAGATAAGCGCTCTTGCTCATAAAGCTCATCTACTAAACTTTCCAAGCTTTTAGCATGGGTGCTTTGGTCGGCCATGCCAAGCGTTATCATCTCAAGCACTTCTGCGGCACTTTCTTCGGCCACATGCTGGGTCAAATGATATTTGCCCGTTAGCACTTTTTTCACATCATCAGACGCCATCACAAACATCTTTTCTACCAAACGAAGCGAAAGATCGCCGCGTTGAATTAGCGTGTTGAGCAAAGAATCGTCGCCTTTAATATCTTGCAGCACCATATCAATATCCGACTCACGAATCGTTGCGCCACGGTTTGCAAACAACGCGCTGAATACTTCATGCTCGCGCTTTTGTAGCAAGGCATGTGATAAATCCGCCGACACGGATTTACGTTTGGCCACTGAGGTCAAAATAGCCACCAGCCCTGTTGAGCGCACAATTTCAATTAAATCATCTTCCATGAGCGCCATGGAGTGCTCCAGAATTGGAGTTGCTACATCTTCAATATCGCGCGCTAGCTTCATGGCAATATCATGCGGCAAATCCGCCGATTGCTTCATGCTTTCGCTTAAGGTTCTGCGCACCAGCGTTTCAGCATCATTCATCAGAATGCGGAAAATTTCGTTAGCAAGCGCCGTTTCGCGCTCATTAAGCAGCCCGTCCGTGTAGCTCTCAGCAATCTTTTCGATCAAGCCTGCGCGCGCCTCTGGGGAGCGTTCAGTTTGCAATCGAACAATATCTTCGCTGGTAATCGTAATCTTTTTCTTGGACATGTGTCTGCCCTCCTGCGTTTTTTGTGTATGCCTTCATCCTTTATACTGACACAGAAAGGTTAATTTTTTATGAGCAATTTTAATGAAATATAATAAAAAAGCAAAGTTTCTTAGAAGGGCCGGCGCCAACCGCCGACCACTAACCAATTGTTTTATTTTGTTATCTTGCATAAATGGTTAAATTTGTGGCAAAAATACTTTCACTTTTACACATATATTAAGGTCATTATTTTCTCGCTCATTTTGCAAGCGCCCCCCAAAGGCCAGTAGGCCGATTCAGCCTTGAGCTCGCTTCATGTGAGGCGAAGTAGCGCCGAAAGGAAGCAAATGGATAAAGGCAGTAGGCCGATTCAGCCTTGAGCCCTTCTCATCTAAGCGCAAGCAGGCGCAAAGGGATGAAAACGCTATAATCCCAACCCCACGCCAATCGGCACATGGTCGGAGGGTTGTTCCCAGCCGCGCGCTTCGCGCAAAATCCACGCTTCTTTCAGCGTGTCTTTCAGCGGGGCAGTCAGCCAGATATGGTCAAGGCGGCGGCCACGGTCGCTCGCATCCCAATCCTGACCACGATAGCTCCACCAGCTATAAAGCTTTTCAGTGAGCGGCGTAAACTCGCGGTGGGTGTCAATCCAGCCATGCGCTTGCAGCGCTTTGAGACCGTCCGTTTCTATCGGGGTGTGGCTTACTACTTTAAGTAATTGCTTATGCGACCATACATCCTGCTCATGGGGCGCAATGTTAAAATCCCCGACAATAATTTGCTTTTGCGTAGCGTCTAAAGCCTTGGACCAGTCGGTCATCGCCGCCAAAAACTTCAGCTTATGGTCAAATTTGGGGTTTAACTCTATATCCGGAATATCCCCGCCAGCTGGCACATAAAAATTATGTAGCCGTGTGCCATTGGGCAGTTCGGCGCTGATATGGCGCTTGTCGTCAAACCCAGCCACCTGCCAATTTTCAATGTTTTTGAGGGGGATTTTAGACAAAATCGCCACCCCATTATAGCTTTTTTGGCCAGCAAAGGCTAAGTGTTCAAAACCCATTGCACGCAAGTCATCCGCAGGGAAAAGCTCGTCCATCACCTTGGTTTCTTGCAGGCACAACACGTCCACGCGCCGCGTCTCCGTCAGCTTTTTAATCAGCGGCAAGCGTAAGCGCACCGAGTTAATATTCCAGCTCACCAATTGAATCGGGTTTGACATGAAGCAAGTCCTTCGCAAGTTTCTTTCCTTATGCTAAACACTCCTCATAAACACAAGGAAAAGACATGTCACACAACACACAATCCTATGATGCCATCGTCGTTGGCGGAGGCCTTGTTGGTCTGGCCGCGGCGGTTGGGCTTGCACAACTCCATTTGCAGGTGGTGGTGGTGGAGCGCATTGCGCTCGATGCCCAAGCTTTGCCTGATTTTGATGGCCGCGTTTCGGCGCTTTCTTATGCCACGCAGAATATTCTTTCTGGCCTTGGTGTCTGGCCAGACATTGCGCCATATGGCGAGCCGATTTTAAACATCCTTGTCTGTGAAGAGAATATACCTTCCGCCGCGCATTTCTCGCATCAAGACGGTGGTGGTGTGCCGATGGGGCATATGGTTGAAAACCGCTACACGCGTATGGCGCTGGCCAAGGCCATCACGCAGTACAAGAATATTGAACTTATCGCGCCTGTGGAAGTGGAGAGCATGAAACAAAGCGCCGCCCATGCTAGCGTGTCCCTTGCGGATGGCCGCACCTTACAAGGCAAATTGCTCGTTGTCGCCGACGGCAAATTTTCCAAATTGCGCGAGCAATTAGGCGTGCAGGTGAAAAAATGGGAATATGGCCAAACCGCGATTGTCTTTACGCTCGAACATTCCAAACCCCATAACGGCTTGGCGCTGGAGCGCTTTTTCCCCGCAGGGCCGTTTGCCGCACTGCCCATGCAGGGCGGCCATAAGAGCGCGATTGTTTGGACCGAACCAAATGCCGCGGCAGCAGCGGCTCTCACCCTGCCAGACGCGCAATTTATTGCCGAAGTTAAGGCACGGCTTGGTGAATCATATGGTGAAATTTCCAACCTCACCCCACGTTTTTCCTACCCCCTCATTTTGCAGCAAGCCAGCAGCTACGCCATTGGCCGCGCCGTATTAGTGGGAGACACCGCGCATGCCGTGCACCCGATTGCGGGCCAAGGCGTGAATCTGGGCTACCGCGATTTAGCGGTGCTGCTAGAATTATTGCGGGAAGCCGCGCAACTGGGCTTGGACGTGGGCGCCGCAGATGTGCTCGCGCGTTACAATCGCACGCGCAAACGCGAGGCAATCGTTATGCTCGCCGCGACTGATGGCCTGAATCGCCTTTTCTCCAACCATATCTGGCCGATTAAGGTCGTTCGAAATCTAGGCCTAGGGATCTTCGAGCGTCTGGCCCCGCTCAAGCGCCGCGCCATGCAATATGCTATGGGTCTGGCCAGTAAAAACGCCCCACGCCTACTCAAAGGCGAAAGATTGTAGGGGTTTAGTTTACTTCTTTCGTGCTTCACGTTAGACTGAACCAGTAAATGAAGGGGGTATCGGTGCGTTATCAAAAAGGCTTTTCATTGGTGGAGCTTGCCATTGTGCTGGTCATTATCGGCCTCATCACGGGCGG
>JAIXRX010000170.1 GCA_027485005.1 Alphaproteobacteria bacterium | reverse complement strand
CCCACCTTTGGCAAGTTGCAAGGCTTCATCCAATTCGTCTTGCCACTGTGCAAGTGTTTGCTCTGGCCGCGCATAAATCAAATCAAAGGAATAGCGCGCAAAATGATCCGCCGCGATTTGGATAGCGCCTTTAGCTTCCTCGGCCGAATGTTCCCGCCCTAAAAATTTCAGTGCGGCAGGACGAAGAGACTGAATCCCCAAACTCACGCGATTGACGCCCGCTTTTTCAAAGGCCGCGAATTTGCTGGCTTCCACGCTGGTCGGGTTGGCCTCTAGCGTTATTTCCACCGCCTCATGCGCCCAAGCGCTTTTAGCCTGCTCAATGATTGCCTGCACCGTGCGCGCGGGCATGAGGGACGGCGTGCCACCGCCAAAGAAAATGCTTTTTAATTGCCGATGCGGGGTGCGCGCCTGCCAATATTTCAGCTCCGCAAGCAGCGCTTTTTCCCACGCGGCTTCGTCCACGCTCGCACGCACATGGCTATTAAAATCGCAGTAAGGGCATTTGGCTTTACAAAACGGCCAATGCACATAAAGCGCGAGCGGAGAATTTTTTTTCTGCATCATCATTCGTATCGTTCTGGCTTTTTCATGGTTTTCTTTTATCCTGCTAGCAGAACTACCTTCAAAACACCAAGGAAACGATGAACGCTGCCAACCGTTCTCATCACGCCATGCTCGACCTGCTGAACCAATCCTATCAGCAGATTGTGGCGCGTGAGCAATTTTTGAATATCGTGGTCAATGGGCAGGATTTCCGCCCGCGGATTGAATGGTTTCATGACGCAGTGCGGGCCTTTACCAGCGGCACCGTGCCGGAATCGGCGGCGCGCACCCGCTTAAGCATCGAGTCCCTCGCGCTGGATATGGAGCGCCTGCGCGCCATCGTCCCCAACCCGCTGCACCCGAAAGTAACCATGCGCAAGCAATCCGCTACCCAAGCCGTAGTGATGGCGGGTGATTTACATGATACGTCGGAAGCCACGCTGCGCCGTGAGTTGGCGGATTTTTATCAAAATTACACCGTGTTTTTTGTGGCGTTACTCGCCGAAACGGCCGACCGCAATTTCCAGTCCCGCACGGACGAGGCCAATCAACAAGTGGAATCCTTGGCGGATGTGGAATATGCGCTGCGCCAAGCCCAAGGCGCTGTTTCGCTAGACGCGACCTTGCGCGACCACGGGATTGACGCCGCCACCCAAGCCGCTGTCAAACAAACGCTGAAAGACAAAAAGAAACCGACCTTAAATGAAATGCTCGCGTCACTCAAAATCGTGCAAAACCTGATTGACAAATCCATTGCGAATATGGACAGCGCCCATTTTTCTTATGCCGCCTCGCAACTCGCTATGTATGAACAAAGCAAAGACGTGGTGAAAAAATTGGCAGAAAAAGGATTGAATCTTGCAGGAAAATTTGTGCAAGACTCCCTTGCACGCCAAGGTGGCCGCGGCCGCGGAGTTTAATTTTCTTAGATTATCCAAGGCATTACGCTTAATCCTGTTGTTTCA
The DNA here is from genome assembly GCA_027485005.1 of Alphaproteobacteria bacterium. Classification (GTDB taxonomy): domain Bacteria; phylum Pseudomonadota; class Alphaproteobacteria; order Rickettsiales; family JAIXRX01; genus JAIXRX01. Next base: position 4,003 of record JAIXRX010000170.1, on the reverse strand, counting down.
TTTTCGTGGCAATGGGTTGACTTTAAAGGCATAGCCACTATATAACGATTCTAAATCATGAGATTTGACTGAATCTATAAAAATATCAAGGGGTATGCCATGAAATTCCATCGTGAACTGACTAAAGAAACTCTAACACCTGAGCTGGCCCTTAAAATATTGATGGAGGGCAATGAGCGTTTTGTGAACAACCTCTCAGCCAATCGTAATATGATGGAATTGGTGGCACAGAACCGTGATGGACAATTTCCTTTTGCCGCCATCTTAAGCTGCAGCGATTCTCGCGTGCCTACCGAGCTGGTCTTTGACCAAGGGCTTGGAGATATTTTCAGTGTGCGTCTGGCAGGAAATATTGCCTCACTGAAGGCCATTGCCAGCATTGAGTATGCCTGCAAATATCTTGGCTCAAAACTGATTGTCGTGATGGGCCATACGCGCTGTGGTGGGGTTATGGGGGCGTGCGACGGCGTAGAAATGGGCAATCTTGGAGCTATTTTTAGTGATATTATGCCTGCTGTTGAGGCCGAAACACAAACAAAAGAGAACCGTACATCCTCTAATAAACCATTCTTAGATAATGTTATTCATCTGAACGTAGAAATTCAGATGCGCAATATTCTGGACTCCAGCCCACTGATTCGCGAGATGCTGGCAGAAAAGAAAATTGGTTTGGTTGGCGGGATTTATGATCTGGAAACGGGTCTTGTTAATTTTTATGAAGAAGACCGTATTTTTAGCGCTGACTGCCAGTCGCTTGCGATTAAAAAAATGATTGTGAATGGATAATTCAGCATGAGTAAAACTAACTATCTGGAAAATCTACGCTATGATTTTCCTGCCTCTATTGTCGTTTTTCTGGTGGCACTGCCACTTTGTCTTGGTATTGCGCTGGCGTCCGGTGCTCCCTTTTTCTCCGGCCTGATTGCTGGGGTTGTTGGCGGGGTTGTTGTTGGTTTTCTTAGTAACTCACATGTCAGCGTGAGTGGGCCTGCCGCGGGCATGGCCGCCGTTGTTCTTGCAGGTATCAGCACATTAGGCGCTTATGATGTATTTCTGGTTGCCTTGGTTTTAGCAGGCATCATTCAAATGATTATGGGGATGATGAAAGTTGGGACGATTGGAGAATATTTCCCCAGCGGCGTCATTCGCGGCATGCTGACCGCGATTGGCATGATTATTATTATCAAACAAATTCCCTACGCCCTTGGCTACGACAGCGCCGCCTTTTTTGATGAAGAAGGTGGCATGGGTGGCATCCAGAGCATTGCCACTGCGCTTGATTATCTTAATCCTTCCGTGATTATTGTATTCTTTATTTCCATGGCCATTTTAACGGTATGGGATATTCCAGCGGTTAAAAAACGCGTTGGCATGGTGCCGGCAGGTCTTATCGTTGTAGTGGCAGGCACACTCATCAGCGAGCTAGTTTTTAATCAGTTGGCAAATGGGTGGCAAATTCCAAGCGCCCACAAAGTAAATATCCCTGTTCCAGAAAACTTTGCAGAGTTTATTACCCTGTTCACTTTGCCTGATTTTTCTGCCCTAAGTAATAAAAGCGTTTATATTGTTGCAGTCACACTTGCGGTGGTTGCTTCCATTGAAACATTGCTATGCATTGAAGCGGCTGATCGTTTAGATGAGCAGCGCCGTGTGACCTCTACCAACCGCGAGCTTCTTGCCCAAGGAACAGGAAATTTAATTTCAGGGTTAATTGGCGGACTGCCCGTGACCAGCGTTATTGTGCGCACCTCCGCCAATGTGCAGGCACAAGCCCGCACCAAAACCTCGACCATTCTTCATGGTCTTTTCCTGCTGATTGCCAGCCTTTCTATTCCTGATCTGTTGAATCGCATTCCTCTTGCATCATTGGCTGCCATTTTGATTGTGGTCGGTTACAAACTTTGCCACCCTTCGGTTTTCGCACGCACTTACGAAAAGGGTGCGGGGCAGTTTCTACCCTTCATTATCACTGTGATTGCCGTGGTTGCGACAGACCTGCTCATGGGTGTGGCCATCGGTGTGGGTATTAGCCTCATCATGATTCTGCGTGGCAATCTGAAACATGGGTTGGTTTATAACCAAGTCGCGCAAGACCATGGGACACAATTTAACATTCGCTTAGCAGAAGAGGTTTCTTTTCTTAACAAGGCAGCCATTCGTCATCGCTTGGACGAAGTTCCTGCTGAATCCCAGCTGGTCATTGACGCCTCAAACACAATCCATATTGACTCAGACGTGCTAGAAATCATCCATGAATTTAGGGATATTAAAGCCAAACAGCGCAATATTAGCTGTACGCTGAAGGGATTCACGCAAGAAAATAGCGGGCGCGGAGTATAGCGGGGTTTGCGTTTGCTTCCATTCGTTATTACTGAAACGTATATGCAGCGCGCTCAAGGCTGATTCGACCACTGGCCTTTGATATTTTCTACCGCAAACCGTCATCAAACTGTCATCAAATTCTGCTAAGCTTTTGCGGTAAAATTATTTTCAAACAAATGCAGGCAACTGCGCTTAAAAACAATAAAAAGCATGAAAATTCATCAAATCCGCCTTTATCAGGCGGCCGTTGGCCTTACCAGATTGGCCCAAAAGGCGTCAGAAAATAGCGATGAGGAAAACAAAGAATTCTCAGAATTATTAAAAAACCTTAGAAAATTCAAGAATTCTGAGGTTGAGCCGAGAACAATGGACGTCATTAAAAATCGTACCTTGGATGCCATTTCAGCATCCTTGAGTAAAATTATGGACAAACATATTTACGAAGTATGGGAGCCTGTGATTGTGTTGATACGTAATCCACGAAAGAAGGTTGATCTGGCAATCACCAGTGAATATGTTAAGGCAAATCAGCCAGAAGGATTCTTCCTCATCTTGCGAGTTCTTTTAGCAGAGGCTCGCAAGAGGTAGAAATTTCAAGAAACCCATCGGCCATTCATTTGGCGGATGGGTTTTTTCTTGCCTTAAGCCATTTGCAGAATCCAGACTTTGGCATTGCCGTAAATGCGCTCATCCACAAGCGTATAGCCGTCTGGCAGTACCACAGTTTCTTTAGCCTGCATTTCAACCACCACCACGGTATTTTCGTCTAGCCAGCGCTGCTTAAGCAGGCTTTTAAGCGCGGGCGCCACCATCCCTTGCTGGTAAGGCGGGTCGAGGAAAATTAGCGTAAAAGGCGCAGGTGCCATCGGCAGATTGCCCGCGTCCGACTGCACAAATTTGCAGTTAGGTAGCTCGCCGAGCTTGCTGGCGTTTTCATGGGTGAGTTTCAGCACTGCCGTTTGCTGGTCCACAAAGGTCACATTGGCTGCCCCACGGGAAAGGGCTTCAAGCCCAAAGGCGCCCGTGCCACAAAAAATATCCGCCACTTTGCCGCCCACCAGCGGGGAATCTTCGCCACCAAATCGGCCATGCATGAGGATGTTAAACACCGATTCGCGCGTACGTCCAGAGGTCGGGCGAACTGCCTTCCCCTCAATCACCTTGAGCGCGCGTCCGCGATGTTTTCCTGCAAAAATCCGTGGCTGGCTCATAATTGGTCCTTTTCATTTGCCCCCGCTATCGGCGCTACTGCGCCTCACATGGGGCGGGCTGAAGGCTCACTCGGACTTCTGTCCTCGTCACCTTATTAAAATTAAAAAAGCGCTGTAATCAAATAAAAAGTGAGGCCGTTATTATAGCGAGGCCAGCAGGCGCGCACTGGAAGCAAGTGCTATGGCAACTCAAAACCTTCTGGCAACAAACTCATCCAATCTTCGCGCGCAATTTCCGCAAGGTCTTCTTCTTCCATATTGCCCAAACCAAAGGGGCCATAATGGGTGCGAATCAAGCGGCTTACTTTAAGGCCGCAGGCTTCCATCAAGCGGCGAATCTCGCGGTTTTTGCCTTCATGCAAGGTTAGGGTCAGCCATTGGTTGCGGCCTTCGCGCGCGCGCTCTTGCTCCACCTTCACCCCGCCATAATGAATGCCGTCCACGGTCATCCCTTGGGTGAGTTTTTTAAT
>JAIXRX010000001.1 GCA_027485005.1 Alphaproteobacteria bacterium | reverse complement strand
TTTCGGATGGCTTGCTGCAAGACGCCGCGCATATCGCTAAAGCTTCTCAGGTGGATATTGTGCTGGAAGCTGAACAGATACCGCTGCATGCATACGCGCAGCATCTTGCGTTTTCGGATGCAGAAGCGCGCGAACTCGCGATGACGGGTGGTGATGATTATGAGCTGCTTTTCACGTTGCCTGAGATGTATGTCTCATTATTAGAAAAAATGGCGCAGCAAACAGGCGTTGCGTTGCAGGTGGTAGGGCGCGTGGTAGAAGGCGCAGGCCAAGTGCAGCTACAAGGCGCTGTGATGCCTGCTGCTCGTGGATTCAACCATTTTTCATAACAGCTATGCTGCACCACAGCATATTTGCTGCTTGCCTTTGGGTGGATTTCGGCGCAAAAAACGTCAGCTAAATTCTTAGGAGTTCCTCATGCTTGCTATGCAATATACCATTCATCTGCCGCATGATTTCACCGCTAAAGCGGTGCGCGAACGCGTGGAAAAACGCCGCGAGCTTTTTGACACCTTGCCAGGCATGCGCCACAAAGCCTTTTTGTTCGACGCCGCCGAGCATATTTATGCGCCTTTTTACATTTGGGAAAATCTGCAATCGACCAAACAATTTCTGCTCGAAGATTTGTTCAAAGGTGTGGTGAGCAGCTTTTCACGCCCACGCGTGCGTGGCTGGATGGTGCTAGATTGCGGCAATGGCAACCCTGACATTTTGCCGACCTTTTGCTTACAAGAATCCGATGCGATTCCGCTCGAGAAAAATCTGCAAGAGCTGCAAGAAGAAGAAATTAAATTTCAGAAAAAATTGCGCACGAATCCAGATGTTTATTTGTCCGCAGTGGCGATCGATGCGGATCGTTGGGAAGTGATGCGCTACACTTTGTGGAAAGACAAAACCAGCGCAACTAAATCGACGCATGACCGTGTCTTGTCATATGACGTATTGCATATTTCGGAACCGAAATAAGCTTTTACATTAGTTTACATTCTTCCAGGAATACTACCTGAACGAGGTTGACGGGTGCCTGCTCGGTTGGCCCCAGTCGGTGCATTGAACCGCCCGACATTCCCGAGCACCTGTTCGGCAAATCCAAGTTTGTGGCCCTCGGTTGGGGTGATTTTATCAAACATCGCCACATCTTTTCCAGCGCTTTTATCCAACACATCCGCTTGTTTCACGCTGCCATCGGCCGCAAAAGTAATTTTCAGCACATCCTGACGGGTGACTTCAGGCGCAAAAAAGGCATGAGACTCTTTTTGAGTCGAAATATAATACCAGATTTCGTCACCATAATTATTGCGAATAGACGGCGTACCAAGTGCTTGCAAAACATCTTGGCGAGTGGCAGCGGCGCCCAGCTTCTCTTTCATTTCGGCCGCAGGAGGAAACCCTTCTTGCTGTACTTTCGGTGTGCACGCTGATAGCGCAAGCGAGAGGCTTGCACAAAGAATGAGAAAGAACTTCTTTTGCCATTGCTGGTTGGTGTATTTCATTTTACTCTCTCAAAGAGTTTAAAAGATAGAGGAACTATCATGCAAAGCCTGTTGCAATCCGTCAAGTCATGGTTTTCTGGCCCTGATGCCCAAACCCTTCTGGTTGCTGACATTTATGTCCAAGCGGTGGAGCGCGCGCGCGCACCTGAGTGGTATGGAGCAGCCGCCGTTCCCGACACGCTAGAGGGGCGTTTTGAAGTGATTATTGTACAGCTTTTTTTGTTGATGGAAGTGCTGAAAAAAACGTCATTGGACTTGGGGCAGCGCCAAACATTTGAGCAACGATTGCTCGAACATTTTATTGCGGATATGGACCGTAACTTACGCGAGGTAGGGGTGTCTGACACGGGTATGCACCGCCGCATGAAACATGTAGCCGAAGCATTGTTTGGCCGTTTGAAGGCCTATCATGCAGCGTGGGAAATCTCTGAGGCGGAATCTCAGCTGGCCTTGGCTAAAAACCTATACGGGGAGGCGGCCCTAAAAGTGAGTATGGATGCCAAAACGGCGCTTTGGTCGCATGTACAAACAAGTGCGCGCCAATGGCAAGATGAAGCGACAACTTTGCTAAGCAAGATATCTAACGCTTAACTTCTACGACTGCTTCTACTTCGCTGGTATCAAATGGTGTTGGTGCAAGCGGAATATCTTGCGCTGCACGTACGGCCAGTTGCTGTGTACGAGCAATGGTTGCTTGATAGGCGGCGACCCCCGCTTTGTTACGCAAAGAAATTGTGGGTAGCGTGGGAGCGGTTTTACTGGTGACAGGCGCTTTCCCCATGACGGGCGTGCTAAGGAAGCTTGCCACTTGAGTGGTCGAAAGGTTCGCCGCTTGTGGCGTATTCTGAGCCATGACTGGCGTGTGATTCACCTGTAAATTTTGATGTAAATTAGAAATAGCATGAGATGCATTCGTATTTTGTGGCGCTGGCTGCGGCACAGGTTTGGACGCTAAACTCGGCAAATATTTGATCTGCGCATTTTGTTCAAAACGCTCTGTAGGCGCAGCGTTGAGGCTTGGCAATGGCTGCATAAACCCTTGCAGGGTTGGCATGTCCCCAGGAATATCTTGGCTTAAAAGTTGCGCGAGGAATGAGCTGGAGGTGCCAAACTCTAATTGTGTGGGGCGGGCGAGCTGTAAACCTGCAGGACTCGCCACTGCTGCCGCTTGCGTGGCAAGAATATTTGCCGCTGCTTGGCTTGGATTTCCTGTCTGCTGCTGGTTCTCGCGCTGATTGACGGCGGCCAAAAGATTAGAGGCAGGTGGTGCGGCAATATTCATAATGGTCGGGATTTGGGCAACAGGCAGCTGCGTCGTCGCAAGGTGCGGCGACAAATTAGTGGCGACTGGCGCCATCACAGGGCTCGCAGACAGGGCGAACATAAAACTTACCTAGTTGTGTGACTTATCAATACTTTTTTATATCTTAATTATGAGCTCAATATAGCACAAAGCCTCACTTTTGTAAAGTTTTGCGCTCGTCACCTAAGCCATTGAAATTTGGAATGGGATGCGGTATAGCCATAAATCACAAGAGAGGTGCCCTGCATGAAAGTAAAACTAATATTTTTCATAAGCATAGCATTTGTTTTACTCACTCTCTCGGTCATTTTTATGCATCATCAGGGCGGGGCTCCATTGGCAAGTACTGGTGGTAGCAACCCTCAGATTGGCGGCGTATTTGAATTGGTGGATAGCAATGGCAAGCCATTCTCCTCCAAACATATCACCACCCCGTACAAACTTATTTATTTTGGGTTTACTCATTGCCCAGACATTTGCCCTACGGGCTTGCAGCATATCAGTGAAGCTTTGGCCTCAAACCCGAAGCTGGCAGAAAAAGTAACGCCGATTTTTATCACGCTCGACCCTGCGCGTGATACCCCAGAGGTGATGAAAGATTATGTGGAAGCGTTGGATAAGAAACTGCTGGGACTTACGGGGACTCAAGCGCAGATAGACACGGTGGCAACTGCCTACAAAGTCTATCACAGCAAACAGGTCATCGAAGGGTCGGCAGGGGAATATGTGATTGATCACTCGTCATGGATCTATTTGACCAATGATAAAGACGAATATGTCGCGCATTATAAACATGATTTAGACAGCCAGGCTTTGGCAGAGGAACTAAAAAAATATGTGGATTAGAGCTATCTTCTGCGCAGCGCTGCTGTTTGCATCCCCTGCTCATGCAGGCGTGGTGAATGTGATTGAAGCCTATGCCAAACCGACGATTGGCAAGCAAAAAGTTGGTGTGGCTTTTGTCACCATTCAATCAGTGAGCGACCAAAATGATGCGTTAATTGCTGTGGAGTCCCCGCAAGCCGCCAGGGTGGAATTGCACACCAACGAGATGAAAAACGATATTATGCGCATGCGTAAATTAGAAAAAATGGCGCTGCCTGCCCATGGCGAGGTGCGGATGGAGGGGGGCGGTCTGCATCTGATGTTATATGATTTGAAGCAGCCCCTAAAAATAGGCGAGACGATTGAGCTTATCCTTACTTTTCAGCGCGCGCCGCGCACACGGATTGTGCTGCCTGTTCGCAAATAATCTATGAATGTGTTGGGCTTGCTTGCCAAACAAGAGCTTTTCAGGCATATTAAGCCTCATGATAACCACTGAAGAAACTTTCGAAATGCGCCGCCGAGGTGTGATGCTTGTTCTTTCTTCGCCTTCGGGCGCGGGCAAAACCTCTTTGTCACGCTCCATGCTAGAGCAAGACCGCCATATTACGCTTTCCATTTCAGTCACCACCCGCCCGATGCGCCCCGGTGAAGTGCATGGCAAAGATTATTTCTTTGTTTCGCATGCGGAATTCGAGCGCATGGTCGAAAAAGGCGAGCTACTGGAATATGCTAAAGTGTTCGATAATTACTATGGCACACCCCGTGGCTTCGTCAATGAAACGCTGGGTGGTGGTAAAGATGTTTTATTTGATATTGATTGGCAGGGTACGCGTCAGCTGGCTGCCAGCAACCGCCCTGATTTAGTCAGTGTATTTATTCTGCCGCCATCCATGGCAGAGCTTGAGCGCCGCTTGCGTATTCGCGCGCAAGACAGCGACGAGGTGGTGGCGGGCCGCATGGCCAAAGCGCAAGCTGAAATGAGCCATTGGCCAGAATATGACTATGTCATTATCAACCGCAATTTTGCCGCCACGCTGGGGCAAATTACCGCAATATTAAACGCTGAGCGTTGTAAGCGCGTGCGTCAACCTGGCTTGGATGACTTCGTAAATTCTCTTTAGTTTTTTGAAAGTTCGCTAAACGCGTTGGCAAGGCGCACAAAGCCTTCTATATCAATAGTTTCGGCACGTGCAGTGGGGGCAATCCCTGCTTTTTCCAGCAATAATTCTGTTTCCACATTTAATGATTTCAGGGCGCCACGCAGCATTTTTCGCCGTTGCCCAAAGGCCGCTTGTGTCACTTGTTGCATTGCTTTTATGTCGGCTGGCAGGCGTTTAGAAAGCGGCTTGGGACGCAGCACAATCACGGCAGAATCAACCTTTGGCGGTGGGCTGAAAGCACCCGCTGGCACAAACAATGCGCTATGTGTGTCGCACAACCATTGAGCTAAAACACTCAAACGGCCATAGGATTTTTCATCCACTGCGGAGGTAATGCGCTCCACCACTTCTTTTTGAAACATCAGCACAAGTTGTGTGTAGGCTGCGTCACCATGGATGCCGATTGCTTTCAGCCAACGTAACAACATTTCGGTGCCAACATTATAGGGTAGATTCGCAATAATCTGGCGCGGTGTTTCACCGATTTTCATGGCGTCCACCGCCAGCGCATCGGCATTCATATAGGCAAATCGGGTAGGATAGTGGTGTTGTAAAGCTTGGAGTAATGGCACAAAGCGCGCATCTTTTTCAATCGCCGTCACATGTTTGGCGCCTGCTTCCAGCAAAGCGCGGGTGAGCACCGTGGGGCCGGGGCCAATCTCTATGACATGGGTATGCGAAAGATCTCCCGCAATAGAAGCAATTTTGGTGGGAAAACTAGGATCGAGCAGAAAATGTTGCCCAAGCGCTTTACGCGCCATCAACCCTTCTGCCTGCAACCAAAAACGAATATCGGGAAGGGTGTCGCTCATGAATAACTAACGAATATCGATGGTGGCATTGGTGCGCAAATCACGCATATATCGCGCGGATTCCCGCAATAGCTTTTCTTGCAGCAAGCGCTTGCGCACGGCGTCATCCATCACCTGTCCATCGGGTTTTTCAATGCGTTCACACAACACTACCAACACCACCCCTTCGGGTGTTGAGATAGGGTCAGAGACCGTGCCGACATTCATGTCCATCACCATGCCGCGCAGCTGCTCTGGCAGTTGTTGAAGCAAGGTGCGCAGGAAGTTGACCTTAATCTGCATGTCTTTGAGATCTTTAATATCGGCAACACTTTCATCCATACAAGTGCCAGGATTTTCCTGAACTTGCTGGGCAATCGCTAACGTGGCGTCGACCTCAGCGCTAGAGGCATTTGCGCCCATACCAAACAAAATTTGTTTGAGCACAATTTCAATCGGTTTCTGGGAGGTTTGATCAGCACTAGCGCGGCGGTCATTCACTTGCACAATCTGAATACCTACGGGCGTTTTAATCGGTCCAATCACAGCTCCTGCTTGCGCGTCTTTTAAGGCACTCGCAAGGCTTGGCTCAGCATCTTTCAGCGGCACCCAAAGATTTTCTGCATTACTTGCTTGGTTGCCACCCAATTGTTGCGCCAGCGTTGCTATAGGAGTGCCTGCTTGCATTTTTTTCATCAAGGTTTTGGCAAGGGCTTGAATATCTTCTACCTTCATGGTGCTGTCGATCGGCAGCGTCAGTGTACTGATATTAATGTCTTGTCCTCCTGATTTGGCGGCTTGACGTGCTGTTTCACGGATGACTTCTTCGTCTGTCACATTCACTTTCGGACGAATCTGGCGCATTAAAATTTTGCTCCATGCGACTTGCGCACGAATTTGTTGATAAAAAGTGCGCAGTGGGACGCCACGGCTACGCACATAATTTTCTAACGATCCCGGTTCGCGCTTGGATTGTTCTTCAATATTTTTAATCGCTTTCGCTAAATCTTCATCCTTGATATTCAGGGTCAGGCGGCTTGCCTCTTGCATTTGTAATTGTTCTTCCACCAACATCCGCAACACTTGTGGGCGAAGTTTAGCGCGCTGTTCTTCGGTATTGGGCAAATCAGTCGTGGTAAGCAATAGTAAGACGCGCTCATCCACATCCAACGAAGTAATCAGCTGGTCATTCACCACCGCTGCCGTTTCAATATTTCCTAAAGCATGGGCGGTAGGTGCCACAAGCAAAGCAGCGCCAATCAGTAAAGAAAAGAAACGATATTGAGCCATCATATCAATTGATATTCCTTAGTTGTAACCGCGTGACGAAGTTGGTGCCTGGACGAACGTCGCGGTCAAAGATGAACTCTCGTCCTGCGCCAAAATACCATGCTAAACATTCGTTAGTATAAGTAAAGCCTGCTTCGGCGCTTAGCAAGCGCGATTGGTCTAAATCACTACGCCCTAGTCCCGAAATTGTCCAGTTATCTGTCAGGCGCAACCCTACCGACCCCACCAAATCGTTGCGGTCATTGAGTAATATATCATCGTCCAGATAGACATGGGTAATACCCACCGATCCGCGCTCGAACATGGCGTTACTCGAAATCTCACTGCGCCGTAGAGCAAGGTCTTGTTGATCAAGACGGAATTGATAGGTCAAATCCAACCAGCCCGCTGTGGTAGACACTCGCCCTACATAATCGGAGAAATTTTTAGACAAGCTGTTGGTGAAAGGGAAGTTGTCTTCTGGATTTTGTTGGTAATTCTGACCAATAATCGTGTCGAGATACAAACCTCCCGCACTGCGGAACATATTACGTAGTCCATAAAACCCGCGCATACCCGTTTCAATCTGGTCTGCTCCTGTAAAATGGTTGGTGGTAAAGAGATTCAAATCAGAAAATTCATTGACCTGACTATCCTCATTCGGAATATAAATATCATTCGGATCATGCGGACTAAAAGCCACCGCCGAGGTGGGTTCCAAAATCCATGAAACATCGCCCACTTGGTTTTGCAATGGGTAGCTCCAGCTAATTTCAGCTTGTGGTATGGCGCGTGAGCGCTGCCCAGAATAAGGATTGCCATTCACCAGATGATCCTCAATATCGTATCCATCCAAACGCAGACTGGTTTGCGCACGAATCAACTGCCCGCTATCCGTCACAATCGGTAAACGCCAGCCCCCGCGCACTGAGGCACGCCGGCTATTGGCCCCAATATTGCGGTCAATAACAAGCATGTTGCTATCCACAAACCAGCGCGAACCTTGCCAGCCTGCATCACTTTCATAGCCAGCCTGCATCCACGGAAAAGCAAAAGGTGTCGTGTCCGCATTGTCAGTGGCTTGCAAGCCTTGAAACGATAATGTTTCTGCTTTGAAATAGCTCCGTCCACTCAAGCGTTCGGCAAAAGCACGGGTGGTCAAAACATCTTCATAACTGAAACGATATTTCCATAAATAGGTATCATCAGTGGTACGCGAAACGTCAAAACCCGCCAGCCAGTTTTCGTTCACATCAAATCGGCCCATACCTTTAATGTGGCCACGAAAATCACGGCCTTTGGTGCCATTACCTGCCGCATCACGTTTCTCAGGATAGGTAACGGAGCTCGCAAGTTGCATGTAACCATCTGGCAGTAAATAACGATATTCGCCTGCCAATACGGGCCCTTCTAATTCGGTAATAATGGGGGTAATCGTGATGTCTTTATTCTCAGCAATCGGCATATAATAAGAGGTTTGGACCATAAGACCTAAATTATTATCGCGGCGATATTGCGGCGTCAGGAATCCTGCTTTAGCATCAGCATCTGGCGTAGGGTGGCGGAAGTAAGGCGTGTAAAGCACAGGCATGCCATAGACTTCCACAAACGCATTTTCATAGGTGATAGTTTGCTCTTTCTGGTCAATCGTCGTTTCTTTGGCTTTGAATTGCCACAAAGGCGCTTCATTACTTGTTTTGCAGACTTTGCAAGGTGAATACACCGATTTATGCAGTACCGTCACATCGGCATTGATTTTCTCTGCCTCACGTGATGCAAAAAGCGAATTATCTTTCATACGCACGCGGAAATTCTGAATCACACCCTCGCGCAATTCACGCTTAAATTCCAGATGATCCGCAAAATAAACTGCCCCATCCGATTGTAGCATTTTGACGTTACCATCGGCGCGTACGAGGTCGGTAGGTTGATGGTAAGAAATCTGATCTGCAAAGATAATGGTCGCGCCTTGAGTGACTTCGACATTTCCGCGCGCGACGACCAAGCTTTGCGCGCGGTCATACACCATTTCATCGGCGTCAATCATCACCGGTTCAGCGGGTTGACTAGCGCTTGGAAGAGCGGGTGGCGTGGGCGGGGCGGGGGTATTTGCTAAGGCAAAACCAGCTGAAAAAACCCACGCGCTGATAAGCCCGTGTAGCGCCCAACGCAACACAGGCCGCCAACCTAACAAAGCGGCGCGCCCAAAGCATGTAATCATCCCTCTGGTTCTTAGCAGTCTAACGCCATGAAAACAAATGTAAAAAGGTGAC
>JAIXRX010000161.1 GCA_027485005.1 Alphaproteobacteria bacterium | reverse complement strand
CAAGCCAAAGCCCTCGCGTTTTACACTACCGCCTGGAACTTCATTGCCCCGTGGGAAGGGCTGACGGTATGGGCGAATGATGTAAACACGCTTTACACTTACGATGGTGCGGCATGGGTGCTGACGGTAAACACCACATCGTTTCAGAATCTCACCATGCTTGGCGTGAATACTTCCGCGGATAGCACCAACAAGTTCGCGGTGGCGAGCGCGGCAATCCTGTTCAATCACATCGGCACGGACATGCAGGTGAAGATCAACAAGAATGCCATAGGCAACAAAGCCAGCTTCCTTTTCCAAACAGGTTTTTCGGGGCGTGCCGAGTTCGGCCTGCTGGGGGATGATAACTTTACTCTCAAAGTGTCGGCGGATGGTTCGACCTTCTTTGATGCGCTGAAAATGCTGGCGGCAAATGGCCGTGTGGCTCTGAAATCCAACGCCGCAGGGTTAAGCGGTGCAGGCACGACGCAAGGCACGGCAACGGCGATCACCAAGCAAACGAACGAGTTCACCACGGTGGCGGCTGGCACGGGCGGCATCCTGCCATCACCCGAGCAAGGCGAGTTCATTTGTGTAGCGAACGCTGGGGCGAACGCCCTAGCGGTGTACCCCGCAAGTGGCCATAGCATTAACGCCCTAGCAGCCAATGCTGCATTCTCACTCGCCGCTGGCAAAAACGCCATGTTTTGGGCGGCAACCGCAACCAAATGGTACGCCAACTTGAGCGCATAAGGATTCATTTATGACCACACATCCAGCAAAACATAATCTCTATGTTTATCGCGGCGCGACGTTTTCCGAGCAAATTACTTGGAAAGATGAAAGCGGCACGCCGATTGATCTGACCAGTTTCACCGCACGGATGCACATGCGCGAAACCGTGGAATCTTCCACACCATTTCTCACCCTGACCACTGAAAACGGCGGCATCACGCTGGGTGGCGCAGCTGGCACGATTAACATTCTGGCCACCGCCGCCGCCACGTCTGCCATCACCGCAACGGGTGGGGTTTACGATTTGGAGATCGTCGCAGCGGATACCGTCACCGTGACGCGCCTGCTGGAAGGAATTGTCATTATTAGCCCCGAGGTAACGCGATGACCGACATCATCACCATCAATGAAGTGATCCAGCTGGTTAAGGTGGAAGAAAAGAAAATCGAGGTGGTTACGGTGGGAACACAGGGACCACCTGGCACGGGTGGAAGCGGTTCAAGCGATCACGGCGCACTGGCAGGGTTAGAGAACGACGACCACCCGCAATATCACACCGATGCGCGTGGGGATGCGCGGTATTACACCAAGTCTCAGCTTGATGGGGTGCTGGCACTGATTCCCAAAATGGAACAGGTCACGGTGGATTTTGGCAATGCCAGCGGCGGGGAAGCTGATCTCGCAAGCGTTACCGTCGCCGCTGCCTGGGTAACCGATAGCTCGGTGATTCTTTGCACGGCCGCTGGGGTGGCAACGCTCGATCACGATGCAGAGGACGCAGCACTCGAAGGCATACAGGCGGTGGCGGCAAATCTTAACGAGGGCGTTGGCTTCGACGTAATCGCCCGTGCGCCGCAGGGAAGCTGGGGTCGTTTTAACATCAACATTATGGGGGTCTAAACCATGAGTATCATTCTAAAATCTGGCGATTCTGCCGATCTTGCATCAGTGGACGCAAACAAGCGGCTGAAAATCAATTTGCCTATGGCAATGGCGGAGGCTGGTTATTCCGTCATCGCAGGCGAATCTCACGACGGCGCGAATGGTGAGCCGCGCCTGGTGCGTGCGGCTAAAGTTTCCACGGACGGCAGGCTGCGCGTGGGCGTGGATAATATCTATTGGGCGGATACGTTCAATCACACGGTGGTGGATGGTGGCGCGTACCAATTCGTGAGCGTGACGGCAACCATCGCCATGTCGGGCGGCTTCATGGTGTTCAATGCGGGTAACTCGGTGGCCTCCGCAGCGGTGGCACGGGCGCAGACCTATAAAACCTTCCCGCTGCATCCTGCTGGGTCTTTGGAAGTGCTGTTCCGCCTGCGCTTTGCGATTAACCCGATAGCCAATAATGTCTGCGAGTTCGGGCTTGGTTTTGCCGCCACGACCGCTACGCCGACCGATGGGGTGTACTTCAAGCTCAATACCGCTGGTTCGCTGGTGGGCGTGATGAATATCAACGGCACCGAAACCACCACCGCGCCAATGCCTGCGCCTGTGGCAAACGAGGTTTATTACTATCGGATTGTCATCGACCAAGATCGCATTGAGTTTTACATCGACGGCGTGCTGGAAGGTGTCATTCTTTCGCCGAATACCGCCGCCGCAATTTCGCTCTCGCGTTGGCAGCCGCTTTTGATGCGTTGCTACAATGCAGCCGCAACGGGTTCGGCGCAGCGCATGGAGATTGCCGACGTATCGGTGATTGCCCGTGATTTGGCTTTGAACCGCCTTTGGGCAACGGCAATGGCTGGCATTGAGTGCGGCAGCTATAACAACCCTCGCGGCGCAGCGGTGGGGCAATCTGCCAACTATGTGAACAACACGGCTCCCGTATCGGCCACGCTTTCCAATACGGCGGCAGGCTACACCACGCTGGGCGGTCAGTTTCAGTTTGCGGCGGTGGCGGGTGCAGAAACCGACTATGCGCTGTTTGCCTTCCAAGTTCCAGTAGCGGCAGCTGGTGGCGGCAACCGCAATCTGGTGATCCGAGGCGTTCGCATTGAAACTTTCAATATGGGCGCAGCCTCTGCCACTACGCCCACGGTTTTGCAGTGGGCGTTGGGCGTGGGCTCAACAGCGGTGTCACTGGCAACGGCGGATTCCAACACCGCAGGCACACGCGCACCACGCCGCATTCCGCTTGGGGTGCAATCTATCCCCGTCGGCACGGCAATCGGTGGAAACGTCGCGCCGATTGATGTGAACCTCGATGCGCCGCTGTATGTGGCGGCGGGAACATTCGTTCACGTCATTCTGCGTATGCCAGTGGGAACGGCCACGGCCTCGCAGATCATCCGAGGGCTTGCCATGATTAACGGCTACTTCGAATAACCAACCCTTCAACCCGCAACCAACCACCGCCCCCAAAATCAGGATTGGGAGGCGGTTTTTTTATGTCCAAAACCTAAGGAGGAACCATGTCACCACCCGACGATATTGATGTGCGCTCACAGCTGGCTGTGATGAACGCGCAGATCCAAACACTCACCAAAACAGTCGATGTGCTGGCCGAGGAAGTCAAATCCCTCACAGCACTGGCAAATCAGGGCAAAGGGAGCCTTCGCACCCTCCTGATAGTCGGCGGCCTATGGACGGGCTTGGTGGCCTTTCTCAGCTTCGCCGCTGGTCATCTTTCTTGGAAATAATGGAGGTTCTTATGATTACGCTACTCGGTTCTTTACTCGGCTTCCTGTCGGCAGCCTTTCCTGATTTCTTAAAACTGTTCCGCGACGCGCAGGATCGCAAGCACGAGCTTAAAATCCTTGAAATGCAGATGGAGCAGCAGAAGCTCGGGGCTTCCCAGCGGCTGGAAGAAATCCAGGTAAACGCTGACATCGCCGAATCCCAAGCCCTTTATCGGACGTACAACACGGGCATTCGCTGGGTGGATGCACTCAATGGCACGGTGCGTCCCGTCATCGCCTACAGCTTCTTCATTCTCTATGCGCTGGTGAAGGTGATGCAGTTTTCCGCAGATCTTCCGTGGTTGCTATGGACAACGGAAGACCAGGCGATTTTCGCAGGCATCATCAGCTTTTATTTCGGCCAGCGTGCCATGAGCAAATTGCGGAGCGGAAAATGAGACACATATCCAGACAAGGGCTTGACCTGATTTGCCGCTTTGAGGGCTTTTCGCCGATCATTTACATGTGTCCAGCGGGGTATCCCACGATTGGCTATGGTCACCTGATTACCGAAGCCAACAAAGAGCAATTCCTGGATGGGGTGGACGAGGACGAAGCCCTCGATCTGCTCCGTCAGGATGTGGCGGTCGCAGAACGCGCCGTGCTACGCCTGATTAGCGTGCCACTCACGCAGGGGCAGTTCGACGCGCTGGTGTCGTTTACCTTCAACCTCGGTGCAGGTGCGCTTCAACGCTCCACGCTCCGCCGTAAGGTAAACCGCGAAGAACATGCCGATGTGCCTGCCGAACTCATGAAATGGGTGTGGGCTGGTGGCCGCAAGCTCAAGGGGCTTGTGAAACGGAGGAACGCGGAATCACTAGCTTACAAGGCAAACATTACAATTTAACTTTTCTGAGTCGTAACGAGTTCATAATCACCGACACCGAACTCAGTGCCATTGCTGCACTGGCAATCACGGGGCTTAGAAGCAATCCGAAGAATGGATAGAGCAAGCCAGCGGCAACAGGCACGCCCAGCGCATTATAGACGAATGCGAAGAATAGGTTCTGCCTGATATTACTCATCGTGGCATGACTCAAGCGACGGGCGCGAACGATGCCAATCAAATCACCTTTCACCAGTGTAACGCCTGCGCTTTCCATCGCGACATCGGTGCCAGTTCCCATCGCAATGCCGACATGCGCTTGCGCTAATGCAGGCGCATCATTCACCCCATCACCCGCCATTGCGACCTTGCGGCCTTTTTCCTGTAATTGCCGCACCAGCTCGCTTTTGCGTTCTGGCAGCACTTCGGCTTCATAGTCATCTATGCCCAGCTGCTCCGCAATTGCTTTCGCGGTGGCTTTGCTGTCGCCAGTGAGCATCACGATATGCAATCCTTCGGCTTTTAGCTGTTTCAATGCTTCGGGGGTGGTGGCCTTGATCGGGTCGGCAACACTGATAATCGCCGCTGGTTTGCCATCAATCGCTGCAAACATAGCGGTTTGTCCTTTAGCTCGGAGCTGATCGGCAGCTTGCACAAGCGAATCAGCATTCATGCCAAGTGAAGTTAGCATTGCCGCATTTCCCAGCGCGACATTATGACCACCCACCGTGCCTTGTACGCCTTTGCCAGTGGTAGAGGAAAAATTCTGCACAGTAGAAAGCGTAATGCCTTTTTCCTGTGCGCCTTTGACAATGGCCGATGCCAGTGGATGTTCGCTGCTTTGTTCAAGGCTGGCGACCAACCGCAGGGCTTCATTTTGGTCAAAGCCAGAAGCGACAACAACTTCCATGAGCTTCGGCTTACCCTCGGTCAGCGTGCCAGTTTTGTCGATAATCAGCGTATCAACCTTTTCCATGATTTCGAGCGACTCGGCGTTTTTAATCAATACGCCTGCCATTGCGCCACGACCAGTGCCTGCAATGATAGACATGGGCGTAGCAAGGCCGAGCGCACAGGGGCAGGCAATAATCAACACGGCTACAGCATTAACGATGGCATAGGCCAGTTTCGGTTCTGGTCCCCATATAAACCATGCAGCGGCAGTAAGAATTGCCACCAGCACGACAATTGGTACGAAATAGCCCGATACCTTATCCGCCATACGCTGAATCGGTGCGCGGGTGCGCTGGGCTTTGGCCACCATATCCACGATCTGCGCCAGCATGGTTTCATTACCCACGCGCTCGGCACGCATGGTGAAGCCACCCGTGCCATTGAGCGTTGCGCCCGTCACCTTATCGCCTGCGCTTTTTTCCACAGGAACGGATTCGCCAGTGAGCATGGATTGATCGACACTGCTATGGCCAACGATTACAATCCCATCCACTGGTATTTTTTCTCCAGGGCGAACACGCAGCACATCGCCTTTATGCACTTCCGATAATGGCACATCTTCTTCTTTGCCATCAGCGCGGATGATTCGCGCCATCTTCGGAGCGAGATCAAGCAATGCCCGCATCGCGTTGCTGGATTGCTCGCGGGCTTTAAGCTCAAGCACTTGTCCCAGCAATACCAGAGCTGTGATAACCGCTGCCGCCTCGAAATATACATCCAGCATCATGCCGCCGGAGAATTGTGCGACCGCTTGCGGAAATAATACGAGGATAAGGCTGTAGATATAAGCCACGCCGACACCCAGCGCGATCAGTGTAAACATATTGAGGCTGCGGTGACGAACGGAATCTACCGCACGCACAAAAAACGGCCAGCCGCCCCACAGCACTACGGGTGTTGCCACCAGCATTTGGAGCCAATGCGAAAGCGGTGAATCCATCCATTCGTGCGGAATGTTCGGAAGTAGATGTGCGCCCATGACGAATAACGCCAGCGGCGCAGCCAAAATCGCCGACACCCAAAACCGCCGCGTCATATCTATCAGTTCATGATTAGGCGCAGCATCCAGTGAAACTTTTTCTGGCTCCAATGCCATTCCGCAGATCGGGCAATTACCAGGCTTGGGTTGCCTAACCTGCGGGTGCATAGGGCAAGTGTACATCACACCTTCGCCCTGTGCTGCTTCTGGTGAAACAGCTACAGGGCTGGCATGATGTTCGTGATGACAGTAGTGACCTTCGTGTTTCATTCTTTATCTACCTTTGTTTCGTTATGGGCATGTGTACCATGTCCGCCGTGACCATGATGCATAAATAAGTGCATCAATGGGCATGACAGCAAAAGCAGATAAGGAAGCGCATAAATCAAGTGCTGCCAATGCTCTATAACCAGTAGCACCGCTACGAGTATAAGAGCAAAGGATGCAGCTTTATGGGAGTAAAACCAGTTCAGGCTTTTATGCCCACATTTGGAATGGTCATGTTGCTGTGTCATCTAGTTGCTCCTGTTACTGTTGTGGATGATGGGCTTTGTGATCTGCATCACTCGTTGTTTTAGGTGCGGGAGAGGACTTCATATTCATTCCGTCCTTCATCATACCCCCACAGCATCCGCATGGCTTGCCATCTTTTGCGCCATTTTTCATCATTGGGCATTGCATTCCTTCTTTCATGGAAGACATGCCTTCCATTTTACCCATGCACATTTTACACATGCCTTCTTTACAGCACTTGCATTCGCCAGATTTGCAGCACTCACCGCATTTCCCATCCTTACAGCACTCGCATTTTTCACAACATGGCATTTTCATATCCATGCCAGACATTGAACCACCTTGCGTATTAGAACATGCGGCTACAAAAATGAGCATAACGATAGGCAATAATTTCTTAAACATAACAATCTCCTTTGGTTGGTTAGTCGGTTAATCCAAGGTTAAAGTGAAGATTCACTCGGTAAAATTATTTTTTGTAGAGTTTTAGATTGGTTTCGTTTTCAAAATAATGAATTGTACCATCAGCCTCTGCGCCAATTATTGCCGAGGCTTTATCGACTCGCTTATTACTTACTGGATCAGTTGCGCTGCGTGCTTCCGAACTCTTTTCCAACTTCTCTTTGCACATCGGGCAGCAGCCGTAATATGTCTTTCCGTTTACACTAGTAGGAATCTGAACTTTATCGAACAGCTTGTTGTTAATCATACAAACATATTGCGATTCGACTTTTTTAAGTAAGCTAGTTTCTGCATAAGCACTCATTGAAAAGATGCCGATAATAGTGGCAAATATTAATGCGATAATTTTCTTCATAGCAATTCTCCTTTGGTTGGTGGTTAGTTCTTTTTGATAGTAGAAATCGTGTAATCATCCTTGCCTGCTGGTTTCAGCGTGAAGGACACGGCATCACCTTCCTTGTAGGTAGAAAGATTAACACCATTATCGGCAGTGAACGTCATCGTCATCACAGGCCAGCCAAGCGACTTGATCGGGTCATGCTTGATTTTGATGGTGTTTTTTGCTGCGTCTGCGCTCACCACCTTGCCAGTGGCAGCAACGCCTCCTGCGGCTTCAGCACCTTCCAGTTTTTTTGTCAGCTTGTGGTGATCCACATTTTTGGTTTCACCTGCTTTTGAAGGCGCACCCACAATCAGCACCCCATCCATGCCGAGTGCTTCATGCGGGTGGCAGTGATATTTATAGGTTCCAGGCACGGTGAAAGTGTAGGTGAACTTGTCGCCTTTCTTTTCCTGCATCGGTGACATAATCATTTCATCCACGCCCTTGGGAACGCTCACAAACATCACCTGATGTGCTTCATCCTGCACGTTTTCAAACGTGACAGTATCACCAGGCTGGATAGTCAGCTTATCAGGTGAGAAGAAGTTTTGCTTCTTCGCATCATAATCCGTGACTTCCTTGATGGTGAATTCAGCCGCGAATACAGGTGTGGTTGCCAATATCATGGCGGTAGTCAGTAATAGCTTTTTCATGAGATTTTCCTTTAGGTTGTTGATTGTTAAAACATCAGTCGAAGCCCTATTGAGCCGACTAATTCGTCATTATCCTCGCCATGGCTTTTAGCGATGGATGAGGTTTCCCCAAATTTTCGGCCATAGTGGACATCCACATACGGCGCAAATTTTCGGGTGAATTCGTAGCGTGTTTGTAGACCTATCTTGCCGTCGGGTACGCCTGCGCCAATGTCCTGCTCGTGGACATCCTGCGCCGAGAGATTGACTTCAACATAAGGCTGCAAAATCAGTTTTTGTGTTAGCAGGAGGTCGTTTTCCTGCCGCAGCCGCGCCGTGACATCGCCATGTTCACTCACGAATAAATGAGCTTCCGTTTCAAACCAGTATGGAGCAAGGCCGTTTAACCCAAGCGTCAGGTACGCGGTGGATTCAGGCTTGGTATCGTAACGAATACCTGCCTGTGCATCCCAAAATGTCGAGATGTTGCGGCTATAGAGTGCCCAAAACTCTGCACTCTCCAGCTTGTTATCGGCACGCTCACCCTCTGATTTTATCCAGAGTTTGTTTTCATCCGTGCCGATCCAGCCATCTAAGTCCCAGCTTTGAAGCGGCGTTCCATCGGTATTGCTGCCAACATCGGTTTCCAGCCGAAACATGTGGAAGATACCGCCACCATGCTCTGCGGCCATATCTGCGTGGGCAGAATGATCCACCGCGAATGCAGGCTGTGCAAGCGCAGTGGTGAGGCTGAGTGCCATTAGTAAGTGCTTAATGTGCATGGTTACCTCCGCTAGTTTTGGTTTCGGTGCTGGCAGGCATATCCGCTGCGTCTAGCTTTGCGACAACGACCTGACGCATCATGCCGCTGGCCATGTGGTAGAGCAGATGGCAGTGGAACGCCCACTCGCCGATTTCATCCGCCGTCACCAGCACAGAGTAAGAGCCCCCAGGCGGCACAATCACCGTGTGCTTGTTGGGCAGCTTCGCCGCAGGCTGGCCGTTTTCCAACTGCACGAACATTCCATGCAGGTGCATCGGGTGCGCCATCATGGTTTCGTTGGTGAAGGAAAGCCGCACCCGCTCGCCATATTTCAGGCGGATGGGTTCGGCCTCCGAGAATTTCTTCTCGTTAATCGTCCAGATGTAGCGTTCCATATTACCGCCCAAACGCACGTCGATGTTGCGCTGCGGCTGGCGTTGGTCTTTTTGCACGCCTACATAGCGCAGATCAGCGTATGAAAGAGCTTTCTGACCTTCAGGCGTTCCCGTTTTTGCCCAGCCGCTAATCATATCGGCAGGAGTCATTTCCATATCGGGGTCGTCCTTCATCATCATCTCCATGTTCATATCGCCCATAGAGAGCAATGCGCGGGGACGAGCTGGCGGGATTTCACCTTTCATGCCTTCAGCGGTTGCCAGCGTGCCAATGGCAAAGCCCGTGCGGTCAATTGGTTCGGCGGCGATGGTGTAGGCTTTGTCATCCTTCGGCGTGACAATTACATCGTAGGTTTCCGCAGGTGCAAAGCGAAACTCATCTACTGTAACGGGCTCGATGCCCTGACCATCGGCTTGCACCACGCTCATCTTCAGTCCAGGAATCCGTACATCGAAGAAAGACATGGCAGAGGCGTTAATGAAGCGAAGGCGAACTTTCTCACCTGGCTTAAAAATACCCGTCCAGTTTTGTGCTGGCGATTTGCCATTGGTGAGGAACGTATAGCCCGTGACATCAGCAAGGTCGGTACGCATCATCCGCATATCGCCCCAATCTTTGGCATCCTTCCACGCCTTGCCTAAACTGCTCTTGCTGACATCTTTGAAAAAATCACCCACCGTAAGTCGTGCATTGGCGTAGTAATCCGATGACATTTTGAGGTTCGCCATGATGTCACTGGAATGCTCCTCCGAGAAATCGGAAAGCACGACGACATAATCACGATCCGCCGCTATCGGGTCTTTGCCTTTAGGCGAAGTGATGATCGAGCCATAAAGCCCGTCCTGTTCCTGACCGCTGGTGTGCGAGTGATACCAATAGGTGCCAGTTTGCCTTACGGGGAAACGGTAGGTAAAGGTCGTACCTGGCTCTATCGCCTTATAGCCTCCAAAACCTGTTACACCGTCCATTGCGTCGGGCAGTAGCAGGCCATGCCAGTGGATTGAGGTGGGTTCATCCATTTTATTGGTGACGTGGATCACCGCTTCATCGCCTTCGGTGAAGCGAAGCGTGGGGGCTGGTATGCTCCCATTCACGGTGATTTTTTCGATTGGTTTGCCTGTAATGTTTACAGGAAGCTGCTCAATCGTAAGCGAGTATTCGGATGTTTTGGCGTGTGCAGGAGTGGCTAGAAACCCTACCATCAGCAACGCCATCATCCCAAGATGATGTGTTCGCATAACTAATCCTTGATTTGTGTTGAAATGACACCATGCGCGAAGGCGCACTGGTGGCGTAACAGCTACAGGACTAGGCTTTGGGAGGGCGTTTTAAGCGATTGGAAAGCGCGGATTCCACCACATCATTGGTGAAGCCGAAGCTGCTTTTGCTGGCAGTCAAACGAAAGAGGGATTCGCTGCCATTACCAAAAATCTTCGACAGACCGCTATGACAGGTGCTTCCGATGCACTTGCACATACCTTTATCACAGCATTTGCCAGATTCTTTATCGTTCTGTGCCGTTTTATCGGATTGCTCGGCCTTAGCGTGCTTGTGACAATCACCGTGTTCTGAGGAGGCTTCAGCTTTTTCTACTTTCGCAGAATCATGAGGCATCATCGCATGGGACGTGGCAGGAAAGCTCGTTGTCATAACGAGTGCCAGAACCATAAATATGCTGACGAAGATTTTCATAGGATAGATTGTAGGCTTTATTTTATGTTTTTCAAATGTTTTCATCTTTTGGCATTCATTACGATTCAATTTTTTTGTAGGATTTGGAAATCATATTGGGTTCGGGGCTTTTTTATAGCTCTCTTTTAGCTGATTTAATAATTCGCATCGCGCCGCTGATCGCCAACCAGCCTAGGATGGCGGCGACGATAATATCTGGCCAGATGGTGCCAGAAGCGAACACGCCAGCTGCGGCGATCATCACGGCGATATTGCCGATGGCATCGTTACGGCTGCAAATCCAAACCGATTCTCGGTTGCTATCGCCACCACGGTATTTGTAGAGAAGCATTGCACAGCCGACATTTACGGCCAACGCCACCACACTGATAGCGGCCATAATAAGGGGTTCTGGTAGTTCGGGTTGTAGCGCGTGGTGCAACGTCTCAAACGCCACCCAAAGCCCCACTAAGCCCAAACTAACGCCCTTAAACAGCGAGGCTTTGGCTTTCTGGCGCAGGGATAGATTCAAGACATAGAGGCTTATGCCGTAATTCGCAGCGTCCGAGAAGAAATCTGCGCTATTAGCCAGCAGTGAAACAGAGTGCGCGGCATAGCTTGCCACCATTTGCGCCACGAACATCACCGCGTTGGCAATCAAACATACCCATAGCACCTTGCGGTAAGCTGCGGATACGTCTGATTGCTCGCTGGCATTGCAATGGTCGTGGCAGGAACTCACAGTTTTTTACCTGTCATTTCCTTGCAGATATGCGCGATGCGGTCTGCATGTTCAGCCCAGCCTTTGCCTTCTTTCTGCTTTTTATCCGCAACTTTGGCAGCGCATGCGGAAGCAAGCTCTTTTGGCGGCAGCTTTTCTTCCGCATCAACCGTGGTGAGATCGTCCATCTGGCGGCAGAGCGTTTTCATTTCTCTGATTTCGGGCGTGCGCTTCAGACGTTGGCGTTGTTGCGTGCCGTGCCGTCCAGTGGTACGAACCTTTTGCAAGCTCGCTGGCCACTCCGCTTCATTCAGGCACGCTAGACGCAGCGTTTCTTTTCGGTCGGCTGCGGTGGTGGACTCAGATAGTTTTTGGTCGAGTGTTTGGGGTGGTTGAGATGCACAAGCTGATAAAAGTATCAGTGCTGTGCTGATGATTATAGCTTTTTTCATGGTTCTACCTATAGAATGGTTAAACATTCCTGACGAAACCCGTCAGGTTTGGGGAGCGCGGCGGGAAGGTCATGTCGCTAAACTTGTTCCTTCCCGTCGCACCTACGGTCAGAAGCACCATGCCTCTGGCCGTATTCATTTACTGGCCTTTGCTTTTTGCTTCGGGCTTGCCAGCTTTTTCCTTATCATGATCGTGACCATCGCCTTCCTTGTGGTCGTGATGATCGCCATCTTTATGACCTTCATGCTTGCCGTGATCTTTATGGTCACCGTCTTTGTGTTCGTGCTTTTCCATCTTCTTGCCATCTTCAGCTTTGTGTTCGCCAGCAATGGCAGGTGCGGCAGTACCAATCACTAGCGCGAGGGCAGATGCAGCAAGCAGGGATTTCAGGTCGGTCATAGAGTCTCCTTTAGGGTTGGTTGAAAAAATCACAGTATCTCCTTCGCTAGCAGGTCGCGGGCGAGGTTGAACCGTTTGTAAATGGCGGGCAGCACCAGCAACGTAAGGATGGTTGCGGTAATCAATCCGCCGATCACCACTGTCGCCAGTGGTTTTTGCACTTCCGCGCCAGCACCAGTGGCAATCGCCATCGGCACAAAGCCCAAGGAAGCAACGAGCGCGGTCATCAGTACGGGGCGGAAGCGGGAAAGCGCACCTTCGATAATGGCCGTGTTCGCCTCAATACCTTCACGCACCAGCTGGTTGATGCGAGTAATCATCACCAGCCCGTTCAGCACGGCCACACCTGAAAGCGCAATCAAGCCCACCGCCGCCGAAATAGAGAACGGCATACCGCGCAACCAGAGGGTGATAATGCCGCCCGTGAGTGCCAGCGGCACACCAGAAAACACCAGCAAGGCTTGTTTGACCGAGCCGAGTGCAGTGAACAGCAGTAGGAAAATCATGAAGAAGCAGGCGGGAACTACAACACCGAGCCGCGCCTTGGCTTCTTCAAGGTTTTTGAACTGCCCACCCCATTCCAGCCAGTAGCCAGCGGGAATCTCTACCTTGCTGCCGATAGCGGCTTGCGCGTCTTTCACGAACGAGCCGATGTCACGCCCACGCACGTTGGCTTGAACCACCATGCGGCGTTTGCCGTTTTCACGGCTGATTTGGTTTAGCCCGTCGGTGATTTCCAGCTTCGCCACCTGCTTGAGGGGGATATAGGCTGGGCGCGTGTGTGGTTGGCCACCAATGCGGTCGGCCATATTGTCATCATCGACAGGAAGTAACACGGGCAGGTTTTCCAACACGGTGAGGTCTTGCCGCATGGTATCTGGCAAGCGTACCAGAATATCGAAGCGGCGATCCCCTTGGAACACCAAGCCAGCCTCGCGCCCACCCACTGCAATCGAAAGCACATCCAGCACATCGCTGACGTTCAGGCCATAACGGGAGATGGCGTTTTTATCCAGCTTCACTTCCAGCATGGGAAGGCCGCTGGTTTGCTCCATCTTCACATCCGCGCTGCCTTCAACGGATTTCAGCGTTTGCACCAACTGGGCGGCGGTTTTCTCCATCACGCCGAAGTCATCGCCGTAAATCTTCACTGCCACATCGGAACGCACGCCCGAAATCAGTTCGTTGAAACGCATCTGAATCGGTTGGGTGAATTCGTAGTTGTTCCCTGGAACATCAGATACAGCCTTGTTTATTTTCGCAATAATTTCTGACTTTTCGATACTGGAATCAGGCCACTGGTCTTTGTCTTTCAGGATAATGAACGTGTCGGATACGTTGGGCGGCATCGGATCAGCAGCCATTTCTGCCGTGCCAGTTTTAGAGAAAACAAACTTTACTTCCGACACGCTACTCACTGCTTTTTCCACGGCAAATTGCAATTCCTGCGACTGCGTGAGCGAAGTAGAAGGAATCCGCATCGCGTGCATGGCGATGTCTTTTTCATCGAGCGTCGGAATAAATTCTTGCCCCATCGTGGAAAACAGCACGAGTGAGAGCACAAAACCACCCGTTGCCGCGCCGATGATTTTCAGCGGCGAACGCAATGCCCAATGCAAAGCGGGTTCATACCAGCCTTTGGTTTTTTGGATAATGCGGCTTTCTTTTTCCTCCACGTTGCCTTTCACAAAAATGGCAATCATGGCGGGAACAAAAGTTAGGGACAGCACAAATGCAGCAATCAGGGCAAAAATCACTGTCATCGCCATCGGCTCGAACATCTTGCCTTCCACACCGCTGAATGTCAGCAGCGGGATATACACCATGATGATAATCGCCTGACCGAACACAGAAGGCTGAATCATCTCACGGCTGGCCACCATCACCTCATGCAAGCGTTCTTGCAGGGTCAGTATCCTGCCTTCATGGTGCTGGCGGTGCGCCAAGCGGCTCAGGCAATTCTCAGTGATAATCACCGCGCCATCTACAATCAGCCCGAAATCGAGCGCACCAAGGCTCATGAGGTTGCCGCTGATGCCAGCGCGAATCATGCCCATGCTGGTCATGAGCATGGAAAGCGGTATGACGAGCGCAGTAATCAGCGCGGCGCGGAAGTTACCCAGCAATAAAAACAGAATCACGATGACGAGCAACGCGCCTTCGATGAGGTTCGTCTGCACCGTGCCGATGGTGCGATCTACTAGATTGGTACGATTCAACACCGTTTTGGCGTGGATACCTTCGGGCAGCGACTTGTTAATCTCCGTGATCTTCTCGTCCACCGCTTGCGATACGGTGCGGCTATTCTCGCCAATCAGCATGAGCGCCGTGCCAACCACAACTTCATAGCCATTCTCAGAAGCCGAACCCGTGCGGAGTTCCTTGCCGATGCCAACGGTAGCGATGTCTTTCAAATAAATGGTAACACCGCCACGGTTAGCCACCACGATATTACCGATCTGCTCGGCATTCTCGATACGCCCATCCGCACGCACCACATAGGCTTCGCCGCTGCGCTCGATGTAGCCTGCACCAATGCTGGTATTGTTGCGCTCCAGTACATTGACCACATCCGAGAAACTCAGGCCAAGCGCCACCAGTTTTTCAGGGTTAGGCTGCACATGGTATTGCTTCACATAGCCGCCAATCGCATCGACACCCGCCACACCCTTCACGCCTTTCAGCTGAGGGCGGATAATCCAGTCCTGCACCGTGCGGAGGTAGGAAGCCAGTTCGACATCCGAGTTCATGCGCTGGCCTTCGGGCGTGAGGTAGCTACCATCGGATTGCCAGCCAGCCTTGCCATCTTTTATGTCTGCGCCTTTGCCGCGTGGCTGTTCATATTCCACCGTCCACATGTAAATTTCGCCAAGGCCAGTCGAGATTGCGCCCATCTTCGGGTCAACGCCTTCAGGCAGACTCTCTTTTGCTTCCGCAATACGTTCATTCACCTGAGCGCGTGCGAAATAAATATCCACGTCATCGCGGAATACGGCAGTCACCTGAGAAAATCCGTTGCGTGAAATCGAGCGGGTATATTCAAGACCAGGAATACCCGCCAGTGCGGTTTCCACGGGGAATGTCACCTGCTTTTCCACTTCCATCGGCGAAAACGCGGAGGCAACGGTGTTGATCTGCACCTGATTGTTGGTGATGTCTGGCACGGCATCAATCGGCAGATTTTTAAGTGAGTACATACCGAACACCGCCACCGCCAATGTAAGCAGTGCGATTAGGTATCGGTGATGAAGGGAAAACCCTAAAATACGTTCAATCATGGCTCTATCCCCTAGATTCTAGTGTTCGTGTTCCGCACCGGATTTGCCGATGTCGGCTTTCACCACGAAGCTGTTTTTAGCGACGTAATGCTGGCCAGCCGTGAGGCCGCTTTTGATTTCCGTCCACGTCGCATCGCTCATGCCAGTTTCCACGGGCTGCGCTTTGTAAGTGCCGCCATCTTCGCGCACAAACACCACCGCGTTGCCTTCCATGCGCTGGATAGCTTCGGTTTTCACGGCAAGCGGGGCTTCTTTTTCCGACAGCACAACATCGCCGCGGATATTCATGCCCGAACGCCAGTGGTTATCGGCATTCTCGATCACCGCACGCGCCACTACCGTCTGGCTTGAGGCTTCTGCGGTAGGCAGCACCAGCGCAATGGAGGACTCGGTATTCACGGGATCATCAAGGCACTGGATGCGGACTTTCTGGCCAGCTTTCAGCCTCTCGCCATCTTTCGAGAAAATGAACAACTCCGCCCACAGCTTGCTTAAATCCGCCACCGCAAATAATGGCGTATCCGCCGCCAGTTCACCGACACTGGCATTGCGAGTGATGATAGTGCCAGTAACAGGTG
Source organism: Alphaproteobacteria bacterium (assembly GCA_027485005.1). Classification (GTDB taxonomy): domain Bacteria; phylum Pseudomonadota; class Alphaproteobacteria; order Rickettsiales; family JAIXRX01; genus JAIXRX01. The sequence continues at coordinate 3,133 of JAIXRX010000161.1, read as the reverse complement.
ACTTCACCGCATAGACTTGTAGACTGTCGTTGCTCTCCACCGTTGCCAGCGTGTCGCCAGCTTTGACCACTTCACCAGGTTCTTTCAGCACACTGCGAATTACACCGGGGAAGCGGGCTTTCACTTGCGCGGTAGTGTTCTGGTTCAGGGTTACGCGGCCACTGACGCTGACGGTTTCCCGCACCATCGCGCTGCCAGCTTGCAGAATCTCGATATTCAGGTTCTTCACCGCATTGTCGCTGATTTTGCTTCCTTCATCATGACCGCCTTCTTCACCGCCATGCCCATGCTCATCGGCTTCGCCATGTTCATCGGCAGCAGGTTTGGCTTCCGCATGGTCGTGGCCATGTTCATCGCCGTGCGCGTGTTCATCCTTGTCACCATGCCCGTGATCGCCGCCTTCGGCATGGTCATCTTTATGCTCATCGCCGTGGCCATGCTCGTCTTTATCAGCGGGGGCATGATTCTCCGCTGCGGGTTCTTTTGCATCCCCGCCAAGCGTGAGATATGCCCCGCCAGCAATGGCCAGCAGCAGTGTTAATATAATGAGGTTGCGCTTATTCATGGTTCTCTCCTGATTTTTGTAATGCGCTGAGGCGTGTGGCGGTCAACCGTTCCACTTGCGCCTTGGCGGTATGAAATTCGCGTATCGCTTCGATCTGCTGTTGTTTTACCCCAAACAGGCTACGCTGCGCGTCAAGCACTTCGAGGTAGGGGAAACGTCCTAAGCCGTAGCCCTCCCGCGCCAGCCGAAAGGCTTTATCGGCGGAAGGTAAAATCTCGGTTTTGAGTGTTTCTGCCTGCACATAGGCGTTTTCCATACGCTCATGCGCCTGTGTTAAATCCGCGCTAGTGTTGAGTGCCAGCTGGCGGTTATCCATTTCCGTGCGGCTGACCTCGTGCCGCGCTTTCTCGATATTACCACGATTGGCATTGAACACGGGGATGGGCAGCGACACGCCAACGATAAATGCCTGATCGCCGCTATCACGGAAGTCGCGCAGGCCCACGCTCAAACGCGGGTCAGGAATGGCATTGGCTTGTTCCAGTTCCAGCCGTGCTTTCGATTGCTCCAAGCTGCTATTCAGCTTCACCAGATCAGGGTTGGCTTTCAGCTTTTCTTCCAGCGATGCAGCCTCTGGCTTTGCAATGGCATAGAACGCCGCGCTATCAAGCGGAAGGGTGAAGCGTTCTTCTCCCATCAGTGCGGCCAGTTTTTTGCGGGAAATATCACGCTCACGGTTCGCCTTATCAAGCGCGATGGTGGCAGTGGAGCGTTCCACCTCTGCACGGCTTTTCTGAATCAACGGCGCAGCGGCTGCTCCCACGCGCACGCTTACAGATTTCAGTACATCCACAGCCAGCTCTTTCTGCTCGGTGGCAAGGCGCACATTTTCTTCTGCTGCCACCACATCCGCATAGGCGGTGGTAACATCACGGATAACATCTAGTGTTGCGGCCTGTTCATCGAGCGAAGCGATTTCCAGCCCTTTACCCGCAATGCTCTCCCGTGCCGAAATCTTCCCGCCGATGGTAATTTCCTGCGTGACCCCAACCGTCACTTCCGCCGAGTCGAAGCCTTTATATGCACCTTGACCCGCAACGTTCTCCGCTTCCACACCTACTTCGGGGTTTACCCATGCCCCAGCTTGCCGCTGTTCTCCCTTTGCAGCCGCAACGCCACTGCCGAAGGCTTTCAAACGTGGGGACTGTACGAGTGCCTTGGCAATCGCATCATCCAGCGAAAAGCCAGCGGCCTTCATAGGTGCAGCCACAGCAGCAGGTGGCGGTGTGTCGGTTTGCTTTTCTGGTTCAGCGTAAGCAGGCGCACTGGTTAGCATGGTGGCGCAGAGCAGCCACACGGGGAGCTTATATGGGTTTGGCATCGGGAGTTCTCACACTTAATTCCTTGGATAAATACAAAAGGACATGCGACCTCAGAGCACCTGGATAGGCACTCTTTCAGGCGCAAGCCTGCTTTATGGAATTAAGCGTGGGAGGGTGGTTTGAGTGGTGGTCCGACCACTACGGATGTTGTGGCATCCTGCTCAAGAACGAAAACCGTGCGGCTGGAAACTTTCATTGGTTCAGCCACAGTCAGGTTAGGTATGGAAGATACATGAGGGCAGCAGCAGTGGTGACCAGCATTAGCCATTTTGCCATCATCCTGCTTTTCGCTCTTGGACTGTTTCTTCGATTGCTCAGTCATCTGGCAGTTATCGCCCTCACAATTCATGCCAGCAGCATGTGCGATGGGCGCAACAAGCAGCGAAAGAGCAATAAATAGTGAAAGAATAACTTTTTTCATGACACGCATCATAACTGAGTGTGGTTAAATTTCAACTAACATGTTCGAACATCATTGATTAGTTCTTGAATAAGGCTCCGTGTGTGTCGCATGTGACTCACCTAGGGCTTGTATAGGGCTACAGGTAGGACTCAGGCGGTAATATCCGCGCCCATCGGCTGCTATCAATTCCTTCCAGTTTGGTTGGTGACGGAACGCATCGCGCATCACCATCGAAGTTGATCCCGCATTTGCGAGTAGAGTTTTCCCATGCACCCACGGATTATCGGTATTGGAAGCGGCGAGCAGCTGGCGGATGATAGCGGCCTGAATGTCACCGAAGTTGAAGCGGTAGCCATTTAAGGCCACCACGCGGCAATCATTCTGCTGGCTGAAAGGCTTGTGAACTATGGATGAAGCGGTGGTTTTGATTTTATGTACACTAATTATTTTGCAGGGGTTATGCGCGGCTAAATTATGCAGTTTTTCGAATTGCCGCAGATCCTCATTAAGTATCACCAAATCGCTGACGCAAAGTTCCACTTTGTCCAAATGCTCGACAATCATGTGAAAGCAATTTTCTTCGCGGGTGGGGAACTTGCGCCGCCCGACACTGCCACGCGAGAACAGGATTCGGCAGGATTCTGGCGCAACACAGACGTATCCTTCAAGCGGATGCGGTGCGGATCGACGCGCTTCATCAGGGGAATATTCTGTCACCGTGTAAGCGTAGGTGGGTTGAAGCCAAGCGGAGGCAATAAGTTTTCCCGTGGCGATTGCATGTTGCACTTCTTCCAAAGTGACTGCCCATCGCCGCGTTAAATGCTCCAGTGAATAATACTCCCT
>JAIXRX010000149.1 GCA_027485005.1 Alphaproteobacteria bacterium | reverse complement strand
GGGCTTTTGCCCGGTTCATCACCCCACGCCATGTTATCTCCTTGCTTGATACTTAGACTGAAGAGAATATGGTGCAGCCCATCCATCATTTCAAGGGAAACCGACCATGTTTTTTTCAACGTTAAGCCAAGCCAAGATTTTAAAGGCGCTTTCTGCGGTGCGCGACCCCGCGACGAACACCAATGTGGTAGCGGCGGGGCGTATTAGTGGCGTGGTGATTGAGGGCGGTAAAGTGGGTTTTATGCTGACGATTGATGCCGCCGAAAAAGACATGATGGAAGTGGTACGCCAGCAATGCGAGGCAGCAGTGGCCGCTTTACCAACAGTAACGCAAGTGCGCGCGGTGATGACCGCCAGCCGTGAGACGACCGAAGAAGTGGCCGCACCGGTAAGTAGCACGCCGAAAAAGGCCGCGAGTTGGAATGTGCAGCCTTTGCCGTATGTAGCGCGTATCATTGCCGTGGCATCTGGCAAGGGTGGGGTGGGAAAGTCTACGACCACGGTGAATTTGGCGCGCGCGCTGGCAGCACAAGGCAAGCGCGTGGGGATTTTAGATGCGGACATTCATGGCGCGAGCATGCCGCGCATGTTGGATGTACATGGCCAACCGCAAGTGTTGGATGGCCAGCTGGTGCCGCTGCTAAGCACGGAGGGCATTGCGTGCCTTTCGATGGGGTTGATTGCGGGTGAGAATACGGCCGTCATTTGGCGTGGCCCCCAAGTAACCAAAGCCTTACAACAAATGCTGCGCCAAGCGCGTTGGGGCATAGTGGAAACACCACTGGATGTGCTGTTAATTGATATGCCACCTGGCACTAGCGACATTCATTTGAGCTTAGTGCAGCAAGTACCGCTGGCAGGTGCGTTGATGGTAACGACGCCGCAAGAGGTCGCGACGATGGATGCTGCCAAGGCGCTGGAGATGTTTGTGAAAGTGAATGTGCCGGTGCTGGGCGTAGTGGAAAATATGAGTTGGTTTGAAGCACCCGATGGCACGCGCCATGCGCTATTTGGGGCAGGTGGGGGCGAGAAACTCGCGCAGCAATACAGCGTACCATTCTTGGGCCAGATTCCGCTGCTACCAGCGGTGCAACAAGCAGCAGATAGTGGCCAAGCACCAGCATCACTCGCCGCTTACACCGCGCTGGCAGAAAAACTAGTATAAAAAATCCCCCTTTCCGTTTCCAGAAAGGGGGTAAAGTGCTTCAGGCAGTCAACCGAAGTAACTATTTATAGACGCTCACCTCTTCACCATGCAGCGCAAGATCCAGACCGGATTTTTCGATCTCTTTGCTCACACGTAAGCCCATCACAGCGTCTAGAATTTTGAGAATAATGTAAGTACCAGCGCCCGCATAAATCACGGTCACTAGCACGCCGATAATTTGTGCAATCACTTGATTGCCATTGCCTTCCAGCATGCCAGACACGCCACCAACCTCTGCCGATGCAAAGACGCCGGTAAGAATCGCACCAACGATACCACCAACACCGTGAATACCGAAAGCATCCAGAGAATCGTCGTAGCCTAATTTGGTTTTCACAAAAGAGACTGCGAAGTAGCAGGCCAAAGCGCCACCTATACCGATGAAGATAGAGGAAGCGAAGGTCACAAAACCAGCCGCAGGTGTGATGGCTACCAATCCAGCGACCACGCCAGAAATAGCGCCGACGACGCTTGGTTTGCCTTTCAGCGCCCATTCCAGCAACAGCCATGTTAGCATGGCAGCGGCAGCTGAACTATTGGTGACCAGCATAGCCATACCAGCGAGGCCATTGGCAGAAACCGCCGAGCCTGCATTGAAACCAAACCAGCCCACCCACAACAACGCAGCACCCATGACGCTAAGGATGAGGTTATTAGAGGTGGATTGTTGTTTTGGCAGTGATTTGCCCATGACCAATGCCGCCACAAGACCTGCCACGCCTGAGCTAATATGCACTACGGTGCCGCCTGCAAAATCAAGCGCGGTGCCGAAGCCGAACAAGCCTGCATAGCCTTGCAAGCCAAGGCCACCAATGACACCACCCGGACCCCACACCCAGTGAGCAATCGGGCTATATACGGCAACGACCCACACGACCGAGAAAACAACCACGGCGGAGAATTTAATGCGATCAGCCACAGCACCCACCAAAATCGCAGTGGTGATGATAGCAAATGTCATTTGGAACATCACAAAGACAGTTTCAGGGATGGTTCCAGTCAGCGTGTCTTTGCCAATGCCATTTAAGAAGATTTTATCAAAACCACCAAGCCAAGCACTGCCTTCGCTGAAAGCTATAGTGTAGCCAAGCAATGGCCAGACAAGACCGACTGTGGCAGCCACCACAAAGGTTTGCATGAGGGTAGAAAGCACGTTGTCTTTATGTACTAGGCCGCCGTAGAAAAGGGCAAGACCTGGCAAGCTCATCATCAAGACAAGAATGGAAGAAATTAGCATCCACGCAGTATCGCCTTTATCGGCAACGGCCGGAGCAGCGTCTTGCGCAAAAGCACAGCTAGCAAAGGCCAAGGTGGCCAACGCTGCCGATGCAAACGAAAGGTGACGTAACGTGGTCATGAGATAGATACTCCTGTTTTTTTGACAATGTTTTCTGAAGGACAACAATGAGCAAATGTCGTGCCAATGTTCAATTCAGGTCAAATGCAGGGATTGCAAAAAATGTAGCAATCAATAGTTGCATAAAAAGAAAGCGCATGCACAGATTTTGGGCGGCATATGCCTAAAAATTAAGCAAAATTTATTTGAGCAAATGAGTCAGCTCAGCCAAAATCTGTTCCTTTGGAATAGGCTTTTGAATAATGCAACCATACCAACCCAATCCGTCATATTGCTCATAACCAAGGGTGCGAGCAAAGGCCACAATTTGGCCGTCAGAATTATAATAGCTGCCGCGTTGCTGATTTTTGGTTTCAATGGTCACATGGGTGTACATGCCCATGCCATCAGAGCTAGCAATAATACGATGCTGGTTGTCGAGTAAAAGAACTCGCGTACGAGATTTTTCCTCTACACTGAGGGTGGGTTCATCGCAGACAATAGAGCGCGCCTGAGAAGGCCAGTCAAAATACACACCGAGTACGCCGAGAATTTCGCCGCTCATATCGCCGCCACGGCGCACTGCGGTGGAGTAAACAGCGGTGGGCTGGTTGTCGTGCATAGCGCAATTATGAACATCGTCCACGACATAATCTTCTCCTGATTTGGTGGCTAAGGCCCCCGTAAACCAAGGTAATGTGGCCACCGAGCCAGTCAGTGATTTAGGGAAAGAGGCGGGTTTTGAAACCGCAACTACTTTGCCATTTTTGTCTGCCAGCACTAAATTCATATAGATAGTGTAGAATTGATTGATCACCCCCAAACGCTTGGTTGCAAAAGCCACAGCTTCAGGCGTTGGGTTTTCGAGGCATTTATAAAACGCATCGTCTGTCGCCCACCAACGCACATCTGCGGTACGTTCAAACAAGTTACGTACAATAATCTGCACAAGTGTTTGCGCAATGTCAGTCAGACGATTCCCTTCTACTTCTTGTACAAGCGTTTCCGTTAAATCGATACCCGTTTGCACGCGGCGAATCACCATGTTGCGGAATTGTTCAGAATTTTCTTTCGCTTGTTTGGCAAGTGTTTTGACTTCTTGTGCGACTACCGCAAAGCCTCTTCCTGCCTCACCAGTACGTGCCGCCTCAATGGTCGCGTTAAGTGCCAGCAAGTTGGTTTGGCCCGCAATATCTTCGTTGGTTTTTGCGAATTTGGTCACATCATCTTTGATGGTGTTTATCAACTGTTGAAGCAAGCGTGGCACGTGAATATTCTCCTGTTTAATTTTTTGCTATTTGAAAAATAACAATCTGCAAATCTTATGCCAAAAACAAATACAACGCTAGGTAGTCGCAGGAACATCGCTGCCAGAATCGCCTGTTGGCTCCATGCTTTCTGGCATATTGCGTTTCACAATTTTGCGTTTCTTGCGTGGGTCATATGGCTCTTGTACTGGCACAGGTGTTTTCGGCAGCAAGCGCTTGGTGAAAAATTTGTCTTGGAAATAGAAAATCTTTTTTGTTTTAATCGGTGGGCTGGATTCGATAAGCAAAATCTGTTCGTCACGTGGCAGGGTGATCACCTCTTGCGGCAGTAGCAAGGCACGCTGCGTTTCCGAAATACTCTTGGTACGTGAACCAGGGTTAAGGTCAAAGAATTTCGGCATGTTGTGCGATTCCTGCTTCACCGTTTTATTGCCGATCAGCTGCGAAATCATGTTTGCAGTGTCGATATTGTTCGCTGCATAAGTGATACGGTAGTAGGCGTTGGAAAGGAACGAGTTCATGCCCGCTTCTTCATAAATCCCTTTGAGCTGCTGGGTATCTTGCGTAATCAAAAATAATTTCACGCGATATCCGCGGAAGTAAGCGATGCCCGATTTGAACATCTCCATTTCCCCGAGCGTTGGAAACTCATCCATCAAGAACAGCACGCCAAATGGCTCGTCTTTGCGGGGCATCCAACGGGTTAAAAAGTCGGCCGCTTGCTGATAGAATACTTTGAGCAACGGTTCCAAACGTTTCAAGTTGTCTGGGGTCACGCCGCAATAAACAGTCATTTTCTTTTTCTTCAAATCCATGAAGCTAAAATCAGACGTAGCGGTCGCAGTGTCAATCAGCGGGTTGGCCCAAAGCTCGAGGCCGGAGTTGAGCGTTGAAACCACGCCTGAACGCTCTTTGTCGGCTTTTTGTAAGAAGGCGGCAATGTTCATGTAGGAAACGGGGTGGATCTTTTTCCCAATCGTGTCCAGTACCACCGCAAGGGAATAGACCACATCGTCTGAGCGCATGGTACGCACTACTTCGCCAAATGAGCAGAGCTTGTCTGGCACCGCAAAGAGGTACAGAATCACACCAAGCAGTAATGAGCGTGCCTCGTTTTGCCAGAATTCCTGTTCAGGTAAAATAAGGTTACAGATTTTTTGTACGTCATCCACCATCTGTCCAGATTTCGAACTAATCCAGTCGAGCGGATTATAGCAATGCGTGTTACCGTCAGGATCTGCTGGGTTCCACACAAATACCTCTTGGCCTTGGCTGGCGCGCCAACCACTGCAAAGTTCGTAGTTTTCCAGTTTAATATCGTGGCACACCACAGAGTTTTCCCAGAATAATAGATTAGGGATTACAAAGCCCACACCTTTACCCGAACCGGTTGGAGCAAAAAGTAAAACATGCTGAAAATCATCGGCAATTAAATAGTCGTTCTTGCCAGTACGCCCGAGTAAAAGGCCTTTCTTTGCACGTAATTTTGCTTTTTTAATTTCACCCTCTGTGGCCCAGTGGGCATCCCCATGCACGGTTTCTTTTTTCTCGAAGGGGCGGAAATCAATCAGTGGCGCGCGAAGCCAGAAGAGCATGATGGCGCTAAAGGTAAATCCACCAATAAAGGGCCCAAAAATTTTGGATAAAAATGTGAAGTTATTGATGCCTGGGTGACTGCGGTTTGGCCAGTAGTAATCCATGTAGAGATATTTAATATAGCGCCAGCCTTGCATAGGCTTGGCAACGATATAATCGCTGTAGCGTTCACCGAGTGTGAGATAAACCGAGGTGAGTGTGGCGGGAATCAACGGCAGGAAAACGACGAAGATGAAAATCACCATCACCATAATTTTATTGCCAATTGAATATTGTAACGCCATGCGTTTCTCGCGCTCCTGTGATTAATTAAACAACAGCTTAGTGACTGCCACCACCAAAGTAAACCTCTGACACAAAGCGTTTGCCTTTTTCACCGCGCTTGAGCTGAATAATGACGTGAATCACGTTGTGCACATAATCACGAATCTGTTCTCGCGTTAGGCCAAGGCCAGCTTGCATCACCATCAGAATCAGCTGTTCAAAGGCAAGCTCTGGCGTGTCCGCATGAAGAGTGGAAACAGAGCCAGGGTGGCCAGTATTAACGGCGCGTAAAAAGCTGAAGGCTTCTGCACCACGTAATTCGCCCACAATAATACGATCAGGACGCAGACGTAAGCAGGCTTCAATTAAATCCTGTGTGGTGACTTTCGCGCGGCCTTGCCCACCTTTGGAAGCCAGCAGATGGACGCGATTTTGAATGTGATCGAGCTGAATCTCGCGCGCATCCTCACAGGTAATAATACGTTCTGTTTCGGGAATTTCTTTGAGTGCAGCATTGACGAAAGTGGTTTTACCAGTGGATGTTCCGCCTGAGACCACGATGTTTTTCTTGGCTTTTACTGCCAGTTTGATGAAGTCTTTAATGGCTCCAGATTCTAGCAATTCACGCAGTTGTGCATCGACAGGATCAACGGGGCGCTTGCTGACTGTGGCTTGAAAGGCGCCAATCGCTTCATAGCTATCTAAATCCAATTTCATCACGCTGGGTTTGCGGATGGAATAGGCAACATTCTGGTCTGCGCATGCGGGCGGGAAAACAACTTGCACGCGGTAGCCATCTGGCAAGGTGGCTGAAAGCAGGGGGTTCTCTTCACTGATGGCTTGTGAGGTGGATTGCGCAATCAAGCGCGCCATGGTGATGAGGTGATTGTGGGTAAGTTCTGGAATTTCTTCGCGCACCATATCGCCGCGAATCTCCACCCACACTTCCCCAGGGCGATTAATAGAAACCTCACTCACACCTTCACGCGTAAAGATATTCTGAAGCGGGGCAAGGTAGGTCGAAAGAGCAGCAAGAGACATGAGCGACCTATTGGATGAATTGAGTATTCTTGAAAAGTTCTGGCGGGAAAATGAGATCTTTATTAACAAATACATTCACGCGTGAGCCTTGATCGAGCATAATCGTTGGGCGCATATCAACGATGCCGGTGACGACTTGCTTCGTAACATTTCCAAGATCTTGTACGGCTTGCTGGGTGGCCATGGCGCCAGCAGAACCAGTGGTTTGCGTGCCGCCAATCGCGTTTTGGCTTTGGGTAACCTCCCCGCCAACAGCGGCTTCGCCAGCAGCAGCAACGCCGATGGTGAGGATGCTTGAGAGAATGGCATTGGAATAAATCTCGAATATTTTAGTATCGACGACCCCTTCCACCCCTGCGCGGCCAATTTGATCGATGCCGGGAGAATCAATCATGACATCAATGCCATCAGGACGAATCACGCGTGACCACACCACATAGATACGGCGTTGGCCGCCGAGAATAGCAGTGTTATAGGTGCCAATGAGACGTGAACCTTTAGGCAGAAGAATATTCTTTCCTGATTCTGAATAACTGTCGCGGCTTAAGATGGCACGAATAGGGCCGGGCAGATCGCTATTGATCGCGGTTTCTAGAACGGCCTCAACAATTTTTCCCTGCACAATCATATTCTCCATTTTACCTACACGACGCGCCATCACTTGCTGCGCGTCTGTTGGTTGCGCCTTGGAAAAATTCAAATTAGGGTCAGTGCTGGCAGTAGCAGGGGCTAACCCAGCTGATTCAGCGGCGGCTGTCGCGGTAGATTTGCCATCCATAACAACCATACCTGCGCGTCTACGCTGATCACGTTTCAGCGCCTCGGCGGCTGCAGCATCTGGATCTACCACGGGTGCCTCCGATATTGGAGGAACAGGCGGAGTCTCTATAATGTCAGGTACTGGCGGGGGCGGCGGAGGGATATCTCCAGACATTTGAGTGACGTCCGGGATGGGAGGTTCTGGCACCTGTGGTGCAGGTAAAATTTCATCTGTTGCAGAAGACGCCGCCATATTAATAGCCTCGCTTGAAGGAGGGGCCACGACCTCTTCCTCTGGCGGCGGAGCGTTTTCTGGAACTTCCTCACCACCACTAAAAAACATGAAGCCTACAAATGCGACCGTAATGATACCAATGATGATGATGATAAATCGTTTGTTTTGTGCCCCAGAAACGGCAGGGGCCTCTTCTTGTAAGGAAGGCGCATCCGTATAATATTGACGATCACTATCTGTTGTATAGCCTTCTGACGCGTAATTACCGTCAGTAGGATTTTGCCCAGCAGGAGGAAGATCTTGTTCGTCTGCCATGACTATTTTTTCCCGAATGATTCGTTAAACAGGTTGGCCTTATCGTTGCCTAATCGAAGCACGAATTGTGCAGCAGTGCGCCCAATCACATAGTAACCTTGGTGCATTTGCCCATTGGCGGGGCTGGCATTGCCTGCCCCATCCACCACGAATATTTCAGGAATAGCAGCGCCTTGCACAAACTGGAAGTAAGTGTAGCGGCCATCATCAAACATGCCCATGGGCACGAGATAACCGCTACCCGTGTAGGTATAGTTGTAATTATAGTTTGCGCTAGGAGCTGGGGTGGAATTTGCCGCTTTAGCAGGTGCAACAGGAGGTTGTTGGACGGCTGGCGCTGCCGTATCCTTTGCTATTGTTAGAGGGGCGACAGGCGCAACACTGATGGCAGGATTGGGAGCTGCTGCAACAGCCGATGCAATAGGCGCTGCAAGCGCCGATGGATTGGGAACAGGGGATTGTGCTGCTGGGCGACTATTTTTTTTGTCATCAGGATAAAAGAAACGTGCCACATAGACCAGCTCTTCTTTCGCAAGATTGGCGGGATTGGCTGAGCGCAGATCGAACTGGTAAGCACGTTGATTGGTCACAAGTGTCATGTTTGTGTGCAGATTATCTGACAGCGCACGAATAAAGAGGCGTCGACCCGCTGGCACAAGCTGCCACCCCACACGATCACCAATGGAAACCGTTTCAATTTTTTCATCATTGCCGAATTCAACATTTGACTGATAGCCATAATAAGTCAGTAAGTTATAAACATCGTTCTCATTATAAACGAATGTTTTAATCCGACTGTCGGTAGTGACAGGCGTCATTTGTGCCGCTGAGAAACAAGGCATCAAGCAGGCTAAGAGTAGGACGATACCCGTTTTCATTGGCGGGACTCCTCAGACACGGTATAATCAGTGACATAAAAACCAAGTGGATTAAAGTAACGCTCATCCACACCTAAGTTAAGCGCCTTATACTCAAACGTGATATAGGCAACAAAATGTTTGCTCGCAGTGGCAGGATTGTCACCTCCCTCATCTGTTACAAAGCGAACCTGCACCTGCCAAGAATTTACAGCATCAGGTTGAGTGGATGGTACGGGTTCTTTGAGATAGCCAATCGATTTAATTTTGATATCACGTTTTGCGCCTGCAGTGAACTGGGCGACCAAAGATTCGGGGTCGCCAGGATTAATGCTGGCGAGGTAGCGCGGATACACACGGTTGGGATCAGACATTAATCGAACAAGAGAGGCATTTTGGGAAAGACTTCCCACATTAACGGTTTCACGCGCACGAAGATATTGCACAATAAAATACTCGTTGATGGATTTGCTTTGAAGTGCATCACGTGGTTGGAAAGGTGCGACCACTTGTGTCACTCCAGAGCGCTTATCAATTTCAATAACAAAAGGCTCGATGGTGACCAGAGGGATTTTTAAATAAACAAGAAAAATGGCAATAAAGCTGCTGATGAGGCACACCAGCGACACCAAAAAAAGGATGTTGCGCTGGATGACAACCGTCTGGTGTCGGTCACTATACCAATTTTTGGTATGTTGAACGACGGCGTTTTCCGCTGTGTGCTTGCTTCCCAATAAACCCATAATTTTCTATATTTAAGTAGTCCTTAGCAGTAGTTATACCACATATTGTGGTTAACCCATAGTGTCGTGAAACACAAGCAAAGAGCGCGCTTGTGTGGATAGTTTTTTAATAGCCCATCATGGATGTCCAGAACTGTTGCTTCTTTTCATCATCTTCCATCCACCACGACTTTTGATTGCTTTGTAAAGACTCAACGCCTTGCTTACCTTGTGTGCGGTAATATTCTTCATTGCGCGCCATTAGGTCTCTCTCGGCATTGGTGTATTCATGATAAGATTTATCAAGATCAAAATCATCCATTTTTCCGAAGCCATACATTTGTGAAGAGGTGCGGTAATATTGTTGCATAATGTCAAAATGGCCATGCGCCTCCACCAATTTTTTTGCGGCCGCTCTGTTTTCTGCCGTACGGAACATACTGTGCTGTGCATAACTGAAAACATCATTTTCAGCATTGCCGCGCAATTGTGCGAATTTCCACCCTTCTTTAAGTGCGGCTCCAAAATTTGATTTTCCGGTGATGCCCATATGATCGGTCGCAGCGGTTATTGGTCGACCCGTAACGCCTTTGGCCAGATCTTTCCAGGCATCTTTTTTCAACGTCGCAAGGCCAAAGCCAAATTTGGCAGTATTGACAATGGTGCCAGGAATTTCTGTGAAGGTCGGTAAATCAAACAGTCCACGGCGGCGATAATAGTCTGCATCTGCTTCTTTGCGTACCATTGCTTTTTCACGGCGGTGGAAATAGGGATCCGCGGCCCAGCGAAACCCTGTCATAAAGTTATTCGCGCGATTGCCGATAACGCTAATTTGTCCTGTTGAGGCTTTAATTTCACGAATATCAAAACCAGGAAGGCTAACCATGCCTCCGCTACGAATGCCTTTGCTTGAGCCACCTGGGTCGGCAGCAAAGGCAATCGCCAAGCCAGAACCACCAAGCGTTTGTGCCATGGCGGGAATGTAGTCCACTGCGCTTTGCAGTAGCTTCATGAGAATAATGAGCCCGATAAAATGAATGGTGACGTAAACATAGAGCTTGCCCATCGTCAGCATCGCAAAAAGAGAAACTCCCTCGCCCGAACCATCGCAAGTGACATTACCCATAGCATCATAATCAAATCCCTTGCAAATAGTGCATATTTTAAAGCCAAAAAGTTGTAGGCCAGAAAAGTCTAGCCCAAAAAGGCTAGGCTTCATGTTGTTCGCAAGTTGTGAAATTGGACGCAAAAAATCGATGTGTGAAATAAAAGCAATAAATGCCATCACAATTAAGCCCTGCATGGCGTAAGATCCCATATTGTTCAGCCAGCTATCAAAGACCTGTTTGGTGCTTCTAAACATCGCAAAAGCAATAAAGAAAGGCGACATCCCCATCAGCATGGCAAGTACTGTCAGTGCTACTAAATAATTTGAAATAATGCGGATAAAAAGCATGCCAAACGCAAACATAAAAAGAATCAATGGCATGATTAAAAAAGGAAGAAAAAGTAGCGCGAAGAAAAAGATAAATGCATATCCAGCTTTGCAGGACGTGCCGGATGGCGCGCCACTTCCCTCAATCGCATTGCTCATTTTTGCCCCAAGCGCTGCTGAATCACCCGATCCAAAGGCCATGCTCGTGCCGTCTTGTATGATGCTTAAAAAGAATTTGTAGGTAATCCCCATAGCGGTGTCGATATTGACAGCGCAAAGCCAGATGAGTCCAATTTTGAAAATAATTTTAGCGGCTTCTCCCGCACTAAATCGTGTGAGCCCTCCCAAAAAAGAAAGGGCGAAAACAATAACAGCGATGACGGCCAAGCCAGAAATGATAGGCTCCATGTCTTTACTGAAGGCGCAATACATTTTGCCCATGAGTTTAAACAGGCTTTGCTGAAAAATCGAAATGACGCTCATGATAAGACCGCCACTCGATTCAGCGGTGATGGGTGGTGAGGTCGCGCCGGCAGCACAGCTAAAGCCCGTACTTGGAAGAACAATCTGACGTGCGTCTTGCGCAAAGGCAGAGGAGGATGACAGCACAAAACCAAGCGTTAAAAGTAGGGCAAAAAATGGCCACCACTTATAACTCATACCATCTCCTTGATAAAATCACTCAACCACTGGTCGGCTTTAGGTCCACGCTCCTGACGCGCTTTTTTCATGCGTTCCAACCCCTCGGCATTGGCACTTAAAACATGCATATAATTTACTAGGCGGGACATATCCAGTTCGGCCACAATTGATTCTTCGCCGCGTTTCAGCAGAAAATGACGATGGCGTGTTTCCATGGCTTGCACATACATCAGCTCGCGCTCCGTCAAACCAAAAACATCGCAGTAGGCTTCATCTGCGCGCTCATTAGGAAGATAAATTTGCGTAGCAATATGCTCCATAATGGTTGGGTTTAATTGACTCTCACTCGCCTCTTGCACATGCTCCGTGGTGAGAATAGCCATGCAATTAGAGGCGCGTAATTTTTCAAACCACCCACCTAAGCGAGACGCGAACACAGGATTATCAAGCAGCTGCCATGCCTCGTCGAGCACAATCATGCTAGGGCGTCCATCCAGACGCAGCATGACGCGGTGCAACACATAGGCCATCACAGGGAGAAGCAATTTTTTATCGCGACGAACCGCAGACATATTAAAGCCGTGAACATCGCCATCGAGATTTAAACCATCCTCTAATGCGCCAAATACATAGCCATACTCACCGTCCCCATACCAGCGGGCCAAGTAAACCCCTAAGCGCTCATCATGGGCACGCACCCATTCCCCAAGAGCCTGCAAGGAACGCTCTGTTTTTGGTAGCATATAAACATGGTCAATCGCTTGGGTGAAAATCGCCCAAATCTGCTGCTTTTTGTCGGCTAAACCCGTTCCCACATCAAACAATAAACTTTCCAGCCATACTAATAAAAAACTGCGATTGCCGGGCGTATCATCCATTTGTAGCGGGTTCATTTTTGGCCAGCGTGGGCGCTCCAATTCATCCAGCTCCATAAAGCGTATATATTGGCCGTCCAGCGCATTAATCATGATCTCGGACGCGCGCTCATGGTCAAAATAAAATAATTGTGGATGATATTTGCGCGCCTGCGTCACTAGAAAATTAGTTAGTACGGTTTTCCCGGTTCCATATGGTCCAATCAGCATGGTGTGGCCGTTGGTGCCAATATGGAAGTTGAAGAAATATGGCGTGCCTGCGGCGGTAGAAAACAATGAGCTTGCAGCTCCCCAATGACTGTTTTGGGCGCTACCTGCAGGCAGATTATTGAGCAGGCCAAAGCCGCCCAAGCGGGCAGTATTAATAGATTTGCGACGGCGTAGGAACGGAAAGTTCCCTGGCAATTGTGCCCAATAACATTCCTCAAGCACTAAATCTTCGCGCAGCAGCATCATGCCAATGCGCCCCATTTCCTTGACGCAGAGTCGCACATTTTTTTCGACCTCAGCCAATGTTTCTCCCACCATCATTAAGGTAATTTGATGTTCGCCAAAATCGGTGGGATGACCACGGTCACTTTCGATAATATCGTTCAGGCCAATCAATTCGGGCAGCTCTGTTTCATTGCCGAGTGCAAAGATTTTCGCTTGATCTGCAAATTTTTCAACTGCTTCGGTATGATTAATAAAGTCAAAACACTGGCTGATGATAAATTCGCAGGGCATTTGCAATAACCGCCCCAAGCCATCGATCGGCAATTCGCGATATTCTTTAAGGGTAAGCATGGCTGCAAAGTGACGATCTTGCGAACGATAGTTGCGAACCTCCAGTGCATTACTGCCAAAGGAAATACTCACATCATCTGCCAGCACGTCATCTATTCCGCGCTCAGGCAACGGCATGTCATGCTCGGTGAGTGTAATCAGTTTGTCTAAGAAACGCATGGGTTCCGAGAGCATTGTGCCGTCTTCGCATTGTTTAATGCCTAAACGCTTGGCGCCAAACTGGCCCAACACACTCATCATGCGCCCCATGGTCTCATTCAGTTCACGCACGGTTTTTTGAAGGTAACGGTCGTTAGCACGAATTTCCAGTGGTGGTATGAGCGCGCGCAATAGATGAGAAAAATCAGTGAGATAGGCGGTTTCGCCTTGATGCAGAATGGTGATGTACACCTCGTTAACATATTGATGCTCCCAGTCATTATGCTGGTTCCATGCATCATTCAGCAGGCGAGGAAAAGTTTCTTTATATTCGGCGTGAAGCGCGAGTGATGTGGCGCGGCGAATGGTGTGAATCCACACCGCGTAATTGGTATCTTGAATGGCATTTTGTAGCGCCGCACGAATCATCGTTCGCAGATCGGCGACGTCTTGGGTGATGGATTCGAAGGTAAAACCAGTAATTTTAATGCACTGCAATACTTCCCCGTTTTTGGTTATTAAAGTGTGTGGGTCGTAATGGCAGGTATAGGGAATGAAGTCGGTTTCGGAAACGTCACGAAAGCTATCAACTTCGGCGGTGGCTTCAAACCATTGACGTAGCGTATTTGCCATGGCTCAAACCTCCTTGAATAATGTTATTCGCCTTTTCTGATTAGAAGGCGTTGTTGTT
>JAIXRX010000010.1 GCA_027485005.1 Alphaproteobacteria bacterium | reverse complement strand
TATGAGTGAGGAGAGGTGGCCGAGCGGTTGAAGGCGCACGCCTGGAAAGTGTGTATACGGCAACGTATCGTGGGTTCGAATCCCATCCTCTCCTCCATTTAGTGTAGCGGGTGCGGCTGCACCCGCTACACTAAATGCTACATCGCTCTAGTCTATTGACCTGATTTTTATAGTTTTAGGCTATCTGTCCAATAGTTATTGCCTGAATAAATACCTAGATGGGGAGTGTGATCTCACCCTCTAGGAGTTTTTAAGATGTCCAAGCCACTGGTTTATGATTTGCCCACCCGTTTATTCCATTGGGTATTTGCGGGTTTGTTTGTCGCGATATACGGAATCTCAAATCTGATAGACGATGAGTCAAGCTTATTTGCCTATCACATGCTGTTGGGCATGGTGATGGTAGTAGCGGTATGTATGCGTCTGGCATGGGGGGCAGTGGGCAGCCGCACCGCGCGATTTGGCTCTTTTATTCTGCACCCTAAGGCACTCCTGATTTACATGAAAGGCATTGTGATGAGCGGCAACGCCCGCAAGCTGGGGCGCAACCCTGCCTCGAGCTGGGCGGCATTAATAATGATGAGTTTGGCGCTGGGTCTAGCGCTTACGGGCTATTGGATGGCAACGGGTCAAGCCTCACATGATGTTGAAGAAATTCATGAATTAATGGCGAATGGTTTTTTGGTGGTAGTGTTGCTGCATGTGGGTGGGATTATTCTTCATACGCTGCGCCACAAAGATGCGCTGGGGTTGAGCATGGTGTCTGGCCGAAAAATGCCGGTGGATGGCGAGGAGGGGATTGCCTCGGCACGGCCGCTGGTGGCTTTGTTGATGGCGGTGGGGTTGATTTCGAGCGTGCTATGGGTGTTTTCTCACTATCAAGCCGACACACAGCAAATCGTATTATTTGGCCAGACTTGGGAGCTGGGCGAGCAGGGGCGTGAAGGTAATGAATCGCTTGGTAAAACGGATAAGGCAGGCTATGAAAAAGAGCATGAAGAGGAAGAAGAATAGCACCCTATGAACACGCGCGAACGTCTTTTTATTGTTGGCATATTAGCTGCCATTATTTTGCTGGTGGCTAGCGACCTTTTCTCTGATTATGGCGAGGGGGCGGCATGGTGGCATTTGTTGGTGGAAGCGGGTGTGGCCGCTATTGCCTTGGTAGGTATATTGGTGTTGTTGCGCGGCCAATTTGAACGAAAAAGAAACTTGGCGGCCGCGCATGCCCGTGCAGAATTTCTGCAAATAGAAGCGCAGGAATGGAAAGCCCAATCACAAAAATATACGCAAGGATTAGTGCAAGCTATTCACGAGCAGATGGAGCGCTGGAAATTGAGCGCTGCTGAAAGAGAGGTGGCGTTTTTGTTGCTGAAAGGCTTGAGCTTGAAAGAAGTGGCGCAGGTGCGTCAAACCACCGAGAAAACCGCGCGGGTACAAGCCACTGCGATTTATGAAAAATCAGGTTTGGCAGGGCGGTCTGAACTGTCGGCGTTCTTTTTAGAGGATATGTTTGGCGGGCAGACGCATATAAATGATCAATAATTTGATTAAGTTTGACTTTTGTCAAAGCCAAGAGCGCTTGACCTTTATAGCTTTTAGCAGTAATTGCGAATCATTCGCATAATTGGGCTATCAAGGAATCGACCGCAGATGACAAAGAAAATTGGCGTATTTGGATTGCTGATACTCGGCGCATTGCTGGGCTGGATGATGTTGGGTGATCATTCAAAACCAACTGCGTTTGACGTGGATGAAAGCCGCCTGAGCGAGATGGAACTAGCGGGCAAGCGTTTGTTTGAGGATAAAAACCTCTCTGAGCCAAAAGGGGTGGCCTGCGCCTCCTGCCATGTGCCGGGGCAGGCGTTTTCTGGTAATAATGGTTCTTCGATTTCGGCGCTTGCGCTGGGCAGTCGCCCCGAAAATTTTGGCACGCGCAATGCGCCCGCACTTGCTTACAGCGGCTTTAGCCCTGCGTTTCATGTGGCAGAAGAAAAACTGGAAGATGGCAGCATCGATTATGTGCCCACGGGCGGACAGTTTTTGGATGGCCGCGCGGCAGACATGGCCGAGCAGGTGGCAGGCCCCATGATGCACCCGAAAGAAATGAATATGCCAAGCAAAGCCGAAGTGGTGGCGCGAGTGAAAGCCGCTACTTATGCGCCGCTGTTGAAAAAACTGCATGGTGAGGATGTGTTTGATGATGCGGAAAAAGGCTTTGCCAAAATTGCGATGACGATTGCTGCCTTTGAACATAGTGCGGTGTTTGCGCCATTTGCGTCGAAGTTTGACGCGGTGCTGCGCGGGCAGGCGCAATTTACGCCGCAAGAAGCCAAGGGATTTGCGCTGTTTAAGGATGTGGAAAAGGGCAATTGCATTGGCTGCCATGTGGGAGATGAAGCGTCGAAAGACCCGCGTGATTGGCTGTTTACCGACTTTACCTATGATAATCTAGCCGTACCACGCAACGCTGCGATTCCTGAAAATAAAGACGCGACTTATGTGGATTTGGGATTGTGCAAACAGCCCGGCATTGAAAAACACACGCCTAAAGGTGTGGATGCGAAAAGCTGGTGTGGCGCATTTAAGGTGCCAACCTTGCGTAATGCTACAATCACGGGGCCTTACATGCATAATGGCAAATTTGATAATCTGCGGGATGTGGTGAAATTTTATGTGACGCGGGAGACCAACCCTGAGCAATGGTATGCCAAAAATGCGGATGGCAGCGTGAAGAAATATGACGATCTGCCAAAAGAATATCATGGGAATGTGAATACGGCCGAAGTGCCTTATGACCGCAAAGCAGGGGAAAAGCCGCGTTTGAATGATGAGGAAATAGACGCGATTACCGCTTTCCTCAAAACGCTGACGGACGAACCAAAATACATGCCAAAAAACTAATGCAATAATTAACTGGCTTCGGACATTTTGACTTCCTCGGCGGTAAGCATCTCGCCATGTTTTTTCTTCTTGAGAATGTCACGCGCTTTGGCGTAGCGGTCATCGTGCCAGAAGGCAAGGCAGCCATTGCACCCACGCCCACAGCAGCCCTCAGTGCCTAAGCGCGGCGTGCGGAAGGTGCGGCCTTCTTGCGCTTCTTCTTTGGCATCTACCAATGCGATGCGTTTTTCCTGATAATTTTCTTCGTCGTTTTTGCCTTGCTCTGCTTGGCTTGCCGCTTTGTCCAGCATCAGGCGTGCCCATTGGTCCTTGCTTAGGGCTTTTTCTTTGCGGATCATGGTAAAAGGCGGGAAGTCGCGCTTTAGGCTTGCGATATCTTCTTCGTGGAACAAGCTGTAAGGGATGCGCAGCATCGGCTGATTGCCAGCATGGATGCCTTCTTCGCGGGTGGTTTTTTTGTTTTTAATGTCCTCAAATTCATAGATGCGCAGCAGCATGGTTGCGCGTTTGCCAAATGGCACAAACTCCAGCACATCGCCCATCTCCAAGCGGTTTTTGACTTCGACAATAAAGCTGTCGTCGCGGGTTTCGACAACCATGCCCGCATATTCCCACTCGGCCAGCGTCACGGTGTCTTCAAAATTATGGGCGTGGTGGGTGAGGCGGCCTTCGTGGAACGCCAAAGAATAACCACGGTTTGGAATGGTGTTGAGCTCTTTCATGAACGCGTCTGGCTTCCAATTTTCTGGATCGGCGTAATAAGCGTCAATCGCCATGCGGTAGGCGCGGGTGGCAATGCCGACATAAAAGGCGCTGCGGTTGCGGCCTTCCACCTTCAATGAATCGACGCCGAGCGCCAGATATTCATTGAGTTTTGGCATGAGGCACAGGTCTTTCGCATTGAGAATATAGGAGCCGCGATCATCCTCTTCCAGCGGCATCAGCTCGCCTTGGCGATGTTCTTCCTCAAGGAAAAACTCGAACATTTCCTTGTTTTCTTCGGTCAACGTGAGCTCTTTCAGCGTGCCGTCTTTCAGGCGCATATGCACCTTATATTCCCAGCGG
>JAIXRX010000214.1 GCA_027485005.1 Alphaproteobacteria bacterium | reverse complement strand
CCCCGATTTTAGTTCTTGTTTTCCTGGGGCGTTAAAAGAAAACATCTAAAATATATCAAAAATCACATTTTGATGCACATGAAGCTTTTATGACAATTTAGCTTGCGTGGCTGAGCTGATGAATCAGACTGGTGGAAAGTGCACTATCTTCTGGCTGTAAAAGTGATGCTTCGCATTTTGCCAGCAGCGCTTCCGCTTTAGCTTGATGCACATCTGAAAAAGCAATGCGCAATTCCAGCTGCACGGTGCCATGTTTGGGCACCATCACGGGGTTGGCCATCATTTCCCAGCGCAAGCGGTTGAGCACTACGCGAGTCGTTTCTGCTTTTACATCCAGCATCACAATGCCAAGCACCGCGTCCGAGACACTCCCTACCACATCGTATCCGCGCAGTTTCTGGCGGCAAATGCGCCCAACCTCTTTATGCAACGCAAGTCCTGCGCGCGGGCCATGCCAATCAAGCACCTGCCCGTAATTAGCGATTTCAATCAGCGCTACACAAGCATTTTGTGCCGCATCAACGCTGTATTCTTGTATCTGCTCAATGCATTTCAGCAAGCTGGTACGGCTTGGAAAACCTGTTTGTTCTGAAAGCAACTCATGACTTTTGAACTGTTCTGAAAGCTGCTCACGCCAGTGGAGTTCCCCGTCTTTTTTCCCTGCAATCGGCTGTAAAAGCAAATGAAACCAAGCATTACCGTCAAGTACTTGGGCTGGAATCACCTGTAATTTACAGGCATATTCTTCAGACTTCGCATCCACTATCTTAAAATTGGGCACACGGGAAAGCACATTGGCCACGTCAAATTCCGCCACACCATATTCCACATGATCTTGCAGAATTTCGGCAATGCGCTGTGGCAACAAAGCCGTTAAAGACTTGCCCTCTAATTCATTGCTGCTAAAGCCCAGCAAGGCTTCCGCCGATGCGTTGATACGGCCAATCTCAATGCGTTTAAGGGCATTATTTTGGCAGACGAGAATCACAACGTCGTTTTTGCGGTATCCGTTTAGCATATACAGGCACTCTGAAATGGTTTTTTTAGCTTTTCTAAACTATGGTTTTTAGGATAGCGTAAAACTGCTTAACAGGCGCTTAACAAAAGAGTGATTTTCAAAAAAATGTTCGACCGAGAAAAATATATCAAACGCTTGCGCTACCAAAGCTGGCACCGTGGCTGCAAAGAAACAGACGATATTCTTGGCGCTTATGCCGATGCACATCTAGAGGCAATGAGCGACGAAAACCTTAAGGTTTTCAACGCCTTGCTGGATGAAGATGATGGCGAAATCTGGCATTGGTTGCTGGGGCAAGCCCCCGCCCATACACCATACGTGGCGCTCATAGCAGAGATTCAGCAATTTCAAATGGCGCGAGTCACCCGCACATGATGCTCACCAAAGACGATATCAGTAAAGCGGGTACGCACGCCGTTTATGGCGTGAGCATGGGCACCCAAGCGCTGGCGGTGGCCAAAGCCGCGCGCCTTGCCAGCGGCGTTATCGTCTTTGTGACACTGAATGACCGCCTGCTGGACGCACACCATCAGACCTTAAAATTTATTGCACCCGACATTGACACCCTCACCTTCCCATCATGGGATTGCATGCCCTATGACCGCGTCTCTCCCAATGCCAGCATTGTGTCGGAGCGGCTCAATACCTTGTCGGAACTTTTGCATTGGCCGGCGGCAAAACCGCTGATTGTGCTCACCACCATCAACGCCTTCACCCAGCGCGTGATGCCCAAAGAGCCACTGCGCGAAGCGATGTTTGTGATTGAAAAAGGCAAACCGCTGCAACAGGAAAAATTGCTGTCTTACTGCGCGCATCTTGGTTTCTCACGCGTGGGCAAAGCCATGGAACCAGGCGAGTTCTCCGTGCGCGGCAGTCTGGTGGATGTGTTTGCACCAGGCATGGCGCAAGGCTGCCGCATTGATTGGTTTGGCGATGTGGTCGAATCCATCCGCACCTTTGACCCGCTCAGCCAACGCAGCGAAGGTTCGATTGAAAAATTCACACTGCGCCCAGCAAGCGAAGTGCTGCTCAACCAAGCGGCCATCAACCATTTCCGCACGCAATATCGCCATCTTTTTGGCGCGGTGAACAAGCAAGATTTACTCTATGAAAGCATCTGCGAAGGGCGTGGTTATCCAGGTATGGAGCATTGGTTGCCACTGTTTTATCCGCGCATGCACACGCTGCTGGACTATGCCCCTAAAGCGGCAGTGATACTGGACATTCAAACCGACCAAGCGCGCAAAGAACGCGAAGAAACGATTGAAGATTATTTCCAAGCACGCCAAACCATGAACGCGCCAAAAACGCGCAAATTGCATGACGACAGCGCGCCCTATCACCCGCTTCCACCGCAGCAATTATTTATTCAAGGCGCAGCATTCACACAAATGCTGGAGCCACGCGCCACACTTTCGCTTTCTGCTTTTTCCGCGCCAGAGGATGAAGAAAAAGGCCGCTTATCCTTACACAGCAAACCTTGCCGCCAATTCACACTTGAACGCAAAGACGGCACAATTTGGGAAGTCTTCAAACAAACGGTGCAAGACTATGCCGCGCGTAAACGCTTTGTGATGGTGGCGTGTGCGAGCGCAGGTGCCGCAGAGCGCATGAAGCAAATGCTGCTTTCGCATGATGTGGTAGCCGACACGATTGCGAATTACAAAGAAATCGAAACGCTTTCCCATGGCGTGGTGGGGCTGGCCACATGGCCGCTGGAGCGCGGTTTTGAGATGCTTCAAGGGGTGGTCTTCAGCGAGCAAGATATTTTGGGCGAACGCTTAAGCCGCACGACTAAAAAACGCAAACCGTCCGAATATTTTATGGCCGAAGCCGCAAGCTTTGCGGAAGGCGATTTAGTAGTGCACCGCGAGCATGGCGTGGG
>JAIXRX010000024.1 GCA_027485005.1 Alphaproteobacteria bacterium | reverse complement strand
AGCGGAAGATTCTCGCCTAATGGTTTGAGCGCTTGCTGCAATTGCGCAAGCTTAAATGTTTGATAGGCTGCCGCACTCACATGTTGCAATCGACAACCGCCACACTGCGTGTAATGCTGGCAGGCAGGCGCTATTCTTTCTGCGCTGGGTGAAACAACCTCGTGCAACTGTGCATGCGCGCCTTCTTTGAGTGGCTGTGACAGCACCACACGCACCTGCTCGCCAGCACAAACATAAGGCACAAAAACCGTGCGGCCTTCATGCACCGCCACACCATCGCCCAAACCTGCGAGATGCGTGATATTTAGAATTGTTTCAATGTGAGATTGAAATGTGTTTTCCATACCAGCAATTTACAAAATCGCTGAAGAATAGGCAATCACTGTGAGATTAAACTTTGTACTTAACAGGTGATTTTTTATGCTGCCATGAAATGAAGAAATATAAAAAAACATTCTTCTATCTCATGCAGTCACCGACTAACTCTTATAAGTAAGCGAAAATTATAATGTCTCATCATATTTCAAAATACGCCCTTCTTGCCCTGCTCCCTGCCCTTGCTGCCGCCCCTGCTCTGGCCGAAGACGCATATGCAAATACCCTCACAGGCGACTGGAATGGCTATCGCACGAAGCTTGAAGATGCAGGCATCAGCACCGAATTAAGTTATAAAGCACATATTTTTAATAATCTTTCGGGTGGCCTCAAAGAAGGAACACGCGCGCTGGATAATCTGGATGTGATTGCCACGTTCGATGGTGAGAAAATCGTTGGAGCGAAAGGCCTGAGCGCCACAATTCATTTATTGAATAATAACGGTGGCCGCCCTGACGGAGACTTGGTAGGCAGCGCACAAGGTATCGATAATATTGAAGTACCACGCGCCACGGGCAAGCTTTTCCAAGCCTTTGTGCAGCAAAATTTATTCGATGACAAACTCTCAATTCTCGCAGGGTTATATGCGCTAGATTCAGAATTCTACATCACCGATTCAAGCGGATTATTTTTGCATTCCACCTTTGGTATTGGCACCGATATTGCGCAATCCGGTGTCAACGGCCCAACCATTTTCCCGTTCAGCTCAGTCGGCACACGCATTCGCGTAAACCCCACCGACACCACCTATGTGCAAGCGGCGATACTTGACGGGGTACCGGGAGACACCGACCATCTCAGCGGCACACACATTAACTTTAATGAAAATGACGGATTATTGATAGTGGGTGAAGCTGGCTACACACCAGAAGGTTCTAAAATAGCGATAGGTAGCTGGTATTATACCGAAAAAGCACAGCATCAAATTGATGTGGATGCAGACGGCCTGCCGCTCAAAGAACATAATCAGGGCATATATGTGATTGGGGAAACAAAACTATATAAAGAGACAGACGATCAAGGCCTGAGTGGGTTTGCGCGTTTTGGTTTTGCAAATGCTGATATCAACCAATTTGATTATGCATGGAGCACGGGGCTTGTTTATACGGGCGCGTTCCCAACGCGTGACGAAGGGCAACTAGGCTTTGGCATCACGGGGGCGCATAACGGCAATGATTATCTGCGCACGCAAGCTGCCAGCGCCACCCCAACCGATAAACGTGAAACCAGCTTTGAACTAACCTATAGCGACAAATTGCTACCATGGCTAACCATTCAGCCAGACGCACAATATGTCATCAACCCCAGCACCGATAGCAGCATCGATAATGCTTTTGTGGTGGGTTCACGCCTGACAATTGATTTTTAGAGGTTGCTACAAGGTATAACAATCCTATGCAGGGCTTTTGTAAATGGAGGGAAAATGCCATCCTCCCAAAAACATCTCGAATTTAGGAAATTCAATGTTCAAAAAACCGAAATAGCTGATTATTTACTAAAATACTGAATGCATAACCTTGTTAGATTATACACTTAAATAGTCCTCATAAGAATTCTTTACCAGTTACTTACACAACCACCCGCGCCCCCTATCGCATCCTTACCTACTCGCATCTACATCTCCTAAACGCTGTCATTGGCAGCGCTAACAACGAATGGAGATTTTTATGAATAAGGAACAAGTACAAGGCAAAGCTGAAGAACTTAAAGGCAAATTTAAAGCTGCTTTCGGCAAACTTACCGACAACGATATCATGCTGTATGAAGGCAAACGTGACCAGTTTGTCGGCAAAGTAGTTCAACTACAAGGTATCGCTAAAGAAGAAGCTGAAAAGCAAATCAAGGCTATTGAAGAAGCCTGTGGTTGCAGCACGACCAAAGCGGCATAACCCGACTATTATCGCCCGGTTACATGCCCTGTGCCGGGCGATATTTCTTATAGAAAAAAGTATTCTTTCAAATATCCTGCACCATCATTGAAGACTAACAAGTCTTAATATGTGATTTCATAGTAATCATTATGAAGAAGCCGGGCTTTTTGCCCGGATTTTTTTAAATTCATTCATCAGAAAGTAGTTAGTTATGAAGTGCATCACTTTGCCAGCAATGATTTTTCTTATGATGAGCTCTCCATCTTTGGCAGAAGAAAACGTACGTAAGGTGGATGACAAAGGCATTTTTAATGTTGTCATTGAGAATGATATATTTGCAGGCTCAGACAGTGATTACACCAATGGCGTCCGCTTCGCGTGGCTTTCGTCTGAAGAAAATATGCCTAGTTGGATACAATCGGTAGCTGGCGTCTTGCCGATTGCTGGTGACGGCAATAAACGCATCAGTGTTGCAGCGGGACAGAGCATGTTCGCGCCGGAAGATTTATCGCGTCAAGATCTGGTGGCGGGCGACCAGCCTTACGCGGGCTGGCTTTACGGCTCGGTGGGCATGGTATCAGACACGGGGAAAACACTGGATAATATGGTACTGACTCTTGGTATGGTGGGCCCAGCCTCACTTGCAGAACCCACGCAGAAATTTGTACATAAAGTAATAGATAGCCCAGAGCCAAGTGGCTGGGATCATCAACTAAAAAATGAACCTGGCATCATACTAACCTATGAGCGAAAATGGCGCAGCATTTATGAAATTTCGCCACTTGGATTAAGCGCGGATATCACACCGCATGCTGGGATAAATCTCGGCAATATCAATACTGATGCCACAGTAGGAGCGACTTTTCGTTTGGGGTATGACCTCCCTGCCGATTACGGTCCACCGCGCATTCGCCCAAGCCTACCTGGGTCAGATTTCTTTGTCCCTACAGAAGAATTGGGCGGTTATTTATTCACTACCATTGCTGAACGTGCCGTTGCACGTAATATTTTCCTTGATGGCAATACGTTCACTGATAGCCCAAGTGTGGATAAGAAATATTTTGTTACCAGCCTGCAAGTGGGTGCAGCAGTCACTTACGGCGAAACGCGTCTTTCATATACGCAGGTATTCATGACCAAAGAATACGACACTCAGAAGAATCCCTCATTATTCGGCGCGCTAACACTTTCTCACCGTTTTTAGTCTTTATGTAAATATTATAAACGCACCGTTTTGCCGCATCGCTTCATTACAGAGGTATGGTTAGGTTCTGTTTCAGCATCACCTAAACCTTTTAAGGAAATCATTATGACCTACAGTAAAGAAGCAAAAATTCTATCTCATCCTGGCAAGCTCGGTGATCACCCAGTGGGTGGTGCAGTCGGAGCTGCTGTTGGTGCAGTCGCAGGATCTGCTGCGGTTGGTGCAGTTACAGGAGCAACCCTTGGTACAATAGTAGGATTTCCTGGAATGGCCGCTGGCGTTGCCATTGGTGGGGTCGTTGGAGCACTAGCTGGAAAAGCCATAGCACAGCAAATAAATCCGAATGAAGAAGAAGTTTATTGGCTTAATCAGCATAAACACCAAGCCTATTTTGATTCCACCACTGCTTACGACAGCTACGCACCAGCGTATCGCTTCGGTATTGAAGCATACAGCACGTATGTAGGGCGTAAGTTCGATGAAGTTGAAGCACAACTTGGCAAACAGTGGGACGATGCACGCGGCACCTCTCGACTGACATGGGACACGGCGAGGCTTGCGACGCGTGATGCTTATGAGCGTCTATATAATAAAAATGCCTAACAATCATCACATACGGAGAATACCATGAAAAGTCTACGCACCCCCCTCTTTGCCATGATGCTAGCAGTATCACCACTCACTGCAGTAGCAGACTCGCCAGAAAATTTGAGTAAGGATGCCAATCAAGCCATCTCTATGCTTATACAAACCAATCCCGCTGCTGAAGATATTTCTAGGAAGGCGAAGGCAACGCTGATTTTTCCGAATATCGTAAAAGCTGGCCTCATCTTCGGCGGTGCGTATGGCGAAGGTTTGCTGAAACAGGACGGCAGAATTGAGGGATATTATAATTCCGTTACTGCGTCCTTCGGTTGGCAGGCAGGCGCACAATCTTATGGCTATGTGGTGTTCCTGATGAGCGATGATGCTGTCAATTATATACAAGAAACGCATGGCTGGGAAATCGGCATTGGCCCAACCGTGGTCATGGTTGATGCAGGCGTTGCTAAAAATCTCACCTCCAGCACGCTGAAAGAGGATGCATACGCCTTCATTTTTGACCAACAAGGCCTAATGGCATCGCTCAGTATTGAAGGCACTAAGATCTCACATATCAATAAGTAGGAGTAACCGCCATGCGTACACAGCACATTGCACACGATACTATTTTCCGAACAGTGGCTCCAATGATTGATGGTGAGTTTGATCTGTTTGAACTCAATGACGATCTGAAAATACAACTCTGTGAAGCAGAAACGGCCAATTTTTACCACAATGCAATAAATGAAGGAGAATAAGCCATGAATACAAATACATCCGGCGGGAAATTTCTTATTTTTGTTCTCGTCACACTTGCTGTCTTGGTTGCCTACGGTGTCCTGAATGCACCAGACAAACGTAGTGGCGGAGATAAAATCGGCGATGCGATCAATGAGCTACCAAACGGTATCGATAAAGCAGCGCGGCAACTGGAAAACCGTACCCCTGGCGACAAGCTAAATGATGCTGCCAAGGATATAGGCGATGACCTCAAGAAAGCGACCAATCAAGAATAACCAATAAATTTCAACCCTTATCCGTTTTTATCAATTCACATTAATCTTTAGGAGTCATTTTATGAAATATCGCATCTCTTCCGTACTTATCATACTCTCACTAGCTGTAGGCGGCTGTACTGGCCCTGCTGGTCCGCAAGGCATTCCTGGAAATCAAGGTAATACCGGATATACAGGTGCAACGGGAAATCAAGGCTATACTGGTGAAACAGGTGCAACAGGAAACCAAGGAAATACTGGTTATACCGGTGCGACTGGGGCACAAGGCGAAGTTGGTGATGATGGTGCAACGGGAAACACTGGTGCCAAAGGTGCAACCGGCAACACTGGCGCCAAAGGAACTGCGGGTTCACGCGGCACTAAAGGTAATACTGGCCAAAAGGGTAATACTGGCGACGCCACGACCATTATTTATAAATAGTCTCATTGCATAAGGAATACGCCATCTCAGACGAGATGGCGTATTGCCTCTATCTATTGAACCAAATCAGGCGCATAATGCTGTATGATTAAAATACTCCCTACAGAAAAATTTACCAATATTAATGAGGAGTGCGATGCACTTCGCATGAAGATTTTCTCTATTGTTTCTCATGATCTTCGCACACCGCTTGCATGCATCATCGGCTCACTCGGAACGCTCGACCAGATGAGTGCAAATCTATCACCTGAGCAGCGTGATATACTTATTAAAACAGCATTGGCAGAAGCACAAAAACTGAGTGTTATAATTGCCCAGATGTTGGACAAAGCAAAGCCTTAAATAAGTTTTACGCTCTACTTATACAATCACATAACAGCACGTATCGTATTTTTGCACGCGGTCTGTCACCTCTCATGGCACAACCTAACAAGGAAAACGCCATGACTTTATCCACCATCTTGCTGATTGTTCTTATCCTCATTTTAGTAGGGGCGCTACCAACTTGGCCGCACAGCAAGAACTGGGGTTACTATCCCAGCAGTGGCACAGGATTAATCGTCATTATTATACTGATACTACTGTTCACCGGTCATATTTAACCGCTTAATTTAAAAGAAAATTTCATGAGTAAGAAGATAACAGCAGAAAAACGATCACTTCTAAAATCATTAGATTTTCTGAAGGCTTAGGCAACAAAACCAGCACAAAAGCACAAAAAATACCCGAAGAAGAATACTCAATTTCATCACCCACAACCAAAAGGAAAATTATAATGTTTAATTCACCCACCAAAGACTCGAACAGCATCAACTTAAAAGACGGCTCATGCGCAATGAGCGAAAGCCTTCATGATACAGCACACAATGCCGGCGTGAAAGTACGCGGCATGATCCACTCTGCGAGTGATGAACTTTCCAATGTACGCGATCGTGTTGGTACGGAAATACAATCCAATCCATTGCGTTCAGGCTTAATTGCCTTGGGCATTGGTGCAATCATTGGTGCATTACTGCGTAAATAGCTTGGTTATACTACGAGCCGCAGACAGTACATCTTGTTTGCGGCTCGTGATCTATTTTATGAAAGGAAAATAATATGCGCAGCCTATTGCTTTGGTTATTTGGCGCTCCAATCAGCATCATTATTTTACTCAATATTTTTGACATTATTTGAAAGCCTATACCATCATGGATAAATTGCTCGCCATCATCAGTGTCATTCAACGCAT
Organism: Alphaproteobacteria bacterium; assembly: GCA_027485005.1. Taxonomy (GTDB): domain Bacteria; phylum Pseudomonadota; class Alphaproteobacteria; order Rickettsiales; family JAIXRX01; genus JAIXRX01. The sequence goes on along the minus strand of JAIXRX010000024.1, from coordinate 3,511 downwards.
CAGTAGCAAAAATCTGCTCGTCCAACTCATCTCAAATATCGTAATGATTATGGGTTTAGTGATGACCACCGCTATCATCATAAGCGCTACAGTTATTGGTGGGCTGATAAACGCACATATGGCATTGTTGAATAATGATACATCGCCTTTGCTTGCGCTTGTTTATGTTGGCGGCGGCGCATTATTCATTATCTTCGGACTGTTCGCCATGATAGCGTGGCGATTGCGGTGTCTTAGAAAAATTCCTCACTCTATTTTTGGCCAGTCGACTTTTACATCTCATATAACGGATGCGCTGGATGCTTTCACCGATGGCCTGATGGCTAAATAGGAAAGAGAATGAAATGATCGCATTCAAAAAACTGCTGCATGATTACGCACTCTACATCATTTTTGCAGTTAGCATGCTTCGCTTTGTCATGATCTGTGCTGATAATGGCGAATATCGTATGGATGAACTTGCGGCTGGTGCTTTTTCTACCTTACTGATTCTGGTATTTATTTATATCCAATGGGATGCACAACGAATCGCTACTGCAAAAGCAGCAGACCTAGCGCAAACAAATAATGATATTGTCAGAGCAGTCAAACATAACGCAGATGAGAAGCAGAGCGCGTCTGCCAAAAGCTTGAAAGTAGCAGAGAATGCAACTCACTTTGCACAAGAAGGGCAAGCAACAGCAGAAAATGCTAAGATCATCGCGGAAAAAGCGAATCAAACAAAGTCATCCTTTCTTGCGAATATGAGCCATGAAATTCGCACACCGATGAATGCTATTATCGGCCTCACTCATATTCTACAAACAACAAAACTCGATGCGCAGCAAAAACAATGTGTGTCTGTGCTACAAACCAGTGCAGATGGGCTGATGGTATTAATTAATGACCTGCTTGATATTGATAAAATAGAATCAGAGGAAATGGCATTGGAAGAAGCTCCATTTTCCATGACCGCGCTGCTTGACCAAGTGGTCAGTGTCATGTCGGTGCGCGCAAAACAAAAAGATGTGGGGCTTATCGTGCATTATGAGCCTGGTCTTTACAAAACCTATATTGGTGACAGTGGACGTATTCGTCAGATTTTACTGAACCTCGTAGGCAATGCGGTAAAGTTTACGGAAGCAGGAGGCAATGTTTCCGTGCTATTCGCCAATGGCGGCAAAGGTAACGGTAAAAAAGCAATCACTGTGACAGTAACAGACACAGGTATCGGTATCTCGGAAGATAAAATCGGCCTGATTTTTGACAAGTTCGTGCAGGCTGATTCCTCTATTACCCGTAAATATGGTGGCACGGGACTTGGGCTCGCCATATCACAAGTACTGGCCAAGAGGATGGGCGGTGAAATCATGGTAACGAGTGTGATTGGCCAAGGCTCCTCGTTTGTACTGCACTTAAACCTACCGGTGCAGGCAAGTGATAGCGATGCAGAGAAGCATTATCAGGAAAATATTATCTACCTCGACATGCGAGCAAATAACCAACGGCTGCCAATTTTATTAGTGGAGGATTACGAGCCGAACGTGCTTGTCGCTACCATCATGTTTGGTAACTTTGGCTATCGCTATGAAGTGGCGCGAAATGGGCAGGAAGCCATCGAACGCTTTTCACCTAATAAATATTCAATTATTTTTATGGATGTGGAAATGCCAGTGATGGACGGTTTTGAAACCACTAAAATTATTCGCAGCTATGAAAAATCCAAGGGTTCTAGTGCTGTCCCGATTATCGCTATGACCGCACACGCCATGAAAGGCGACCGCGAGAAATGCTTGGGTGTCGGCATGAATGACTATATCGCCAAACCCTTCACTCCGCACCAATTACAGGCAGCGCTGGATAAATATCTAACCATCAAACCAACGGTAATGGCGTAGCCAATATTTACGCGCTCCTTACGCATAAGCCATTTTCTACCACCACAACTTTGCAGGAACCTACCTAAAGTGGTTAAACTAACCGACAACGTAAGGAATTTTTATGAGATACTTCAAAACAGCGACAATAATGCTCACTGCAATCACATTACTCACCGCATGCGGTGAAAGCACTGGCGATCGCGCGCTTAGCGGCGGCGCAATTGGCGCTGGCGTTGGCGCAGTGGGTGGCGCAGTCCTCGGCGGAAGCCCCACGACAGGCGCTATTGTCGGCGGTGCCGTCGGTGCCGCAGCGGGTGGCCTGACCAAGAAGAAAGATATTAATCTTGGCAAACCCGTATGGCGCTAAATCATCACACTTTCGGCGATAACTGCCTTAGTTTCATGGGCAAAAAGCTGTGCGTGTGAGCTTTATGTAGCCCGAAGATATGAATAATACACCCAACGATTGAAAGTAAATATTATGCTAAATTATGTGATCACTTTTTTTATTCTAGCCGTACTCGCTGGCGTGTTCGGATATGGTGGGCTGGCCGCTGACTTCGCTGGCATTGCCAAATTCCTCGCTGGAATATTTGTCCTGCTATTCGTGGTAAGTCTTATTTACAGCATCATCACAGGCCGCAAGATCGATACCACGCCACTTTAGGCACTCATTAACTCGCCGGATGGAAAGCTCTCCATCCGGTAGCCAATGCCGGGCTCGGTTGTAATGAATTTAGGATGCGATGTATTGGCCTCGATCTTTTCGCGTATCTGACCAATATAGACGCGTAAATACGTTGTATCTTCTGCGTGCGCCGCCCCCCAAACAGATTTGAGTATTTCTCTGTGGGTGAGCATTTTTCCACGATTGACAATAAAATAGCGCAGCAAATCATATTCCTTGGGAGTAAATGGCGTCAGCTTATTATTCACAAACACCTCGTGTCGCACCAGATCCACACGGATTGCACCGTTAGTCAGTTCTGATTCACCATTTTCACGCACCGCACCACTGCGTAAGGCAGCGTTCATCCGCGCCAGTAATATCTCCACATTAAATGGCTTGGTCACATAATCATTCGCGCCTATATTGAGCGCATTGATAATCTCTTCATCCACCGAACACGCCGACAAAACAATAATGGGTATCTGGGACCATTCGCGTATAGCGGCAATGACATCCTTCCCGTCCATATCCGGCAAGCCAAGATCAAGCAATATCAGATCCGGCTTGATAGATGCCGCCATGCGTACGCCCTGCTTGCCCGTCAAGCTCTCGACAATTTTATAATTCTGCACATCCAGCAAAATGCCGAGCATTTTCTGTATTGACGGCTCATCATCCACCACGAGGATCGTGTTTTTCTTCTCATGCATTGGAAATCCTGACTGCGAAGAATCGTAAAACAAAAAGAATTTTTATCAAATACACCGCGCGAGATAAGGAGTATCACACCCTCATTCATTTAGATAGGTAATGCTTAATATATTAATGTTTCTGATTTCATATGCTTTTCAACCCCTTGAGCTGCTTTCACCTACCCTAAACGCATTTTATACAATCGGCAGACGCTGCATATGTCCCTCGCGGGACTATTAGAATGGGGTTTGGCCAGTGTAGAGAAGTGTGGTTGATTCGCTCATTATTT
>JAIXRX010000208.1 GCA_027485005.1 Alphaproteobacteria bacterium | reverse complement strand
GACCAACTGCATCAGACTCAATTTCAGCCGAAGCCGCTTTGATCAAATCCCGATGGAACGGCTCTACTGCATTATCAATCGTAAAAATATCGCTCCATTTAATGGCATCAGCATTTGCAATATTTTGGGCGGGCAAACGCTCAATTTTTCGTCCCATTGGCCCGATATGATAATGCTTGGGCGTATTTTTATTACTCGCCACCGCATCGCTTTGCGCCTGAGCTTTTTCAGGCGCAAAAAACACTGCGCCAAGCGCCACCTGCGAAAGTAAAAAACCTTTCTTCCACCCGTTCATGCAGTATCCTCCACCCTAGAGAATAGCTGAAAAACCTTAAGTTTTTATAAATACGCCGCAAAAATCTCTGGGGCTGGCGCTTCCACCACAATGGCAGGTTTTTTGGGGTACAATGGCAGCTCAATGCGGCTGGCGTGCAGGTGCAGCGGCGTATTTGCCGCCTTGGCCTCATCTGTTTTATCCCCGTAAATCTTTTCCCCTAAGATCGGGCAGCCCAGCGCCACGCAATGCAAGCGCAACTGGTGCGTGCGCCCTGTTTTTGGCGTTAATTTCAGCAGGGCATGGCCATCCACCACCTTGAGAACCTCATAATGTGTTTCGGCGGACTGTGCCCCTGCTTGGCCTTCTTCGGCCAGCATCATCCACCAGCTATTTTTCTGTTGGCTTTTTTTGCGCAAAGGCTGCTTGATAATGCCTGATGGTTGAGCGGGCACGCCCTGCACCACCGCAAGGTAGGTTTTTTGCGCAAGGTTTTTAGCGAATAAATCGCCTAACCGCGCTAAGGCCTGTTTGTGCCGCCCCAACACCAAACAACCGCTGGTTTCGCGGTCAAGACGGTGGGCGAGCGCAGGCGCATTCGGCAACCCAAATTGCAGCGCGGGAAAAAAATCCTCCAGCGTGGTGCCGCCTTTGGGGCCTTTATGCACCGCCATACCGGCAGGTTTGTCAATCACTAGCATTAAGGCATCGCGATACAGAATGCGGGCTTGCAGTTCTTCGGGGGTCATGGCAGCGTGGCTCTTCAATCTTTTTAGAGGCGGTTTTTTCATGCATATTGCATGGGTACATATCGGCAAGCTACACCAGCAAGGCAACAGTTTCCATAGCGATATTGCGAGTGTACGCTATCGTATGATTGCGCCCGCCATGCAGCTTTTGCAAGCGGGGCACAACGTGATGCTGCATGCGGCGGATGATGGCGCGCACACCGCAAGCAAGCCCCTACCCCAAAAACCGGATGTGGTGGTGGCGTGCAAAGCCATTATTAGCGGCGCGCTACGCGAGCAATTACAGGCGTGGAACACGCCAATTATATTTGATATTTGTGACCCGCTGATAGAAAACTCGCCCTTTGCTGAAAGCTACAAAGACTGGGCGCAAGCCGCCAGCGCCATTAGCTGCAACACGCCAGACATGGTGGCGCTCATGCAGCGCTATACCAAAAAACCAATCCACCTGATTCCCGACCCATATTTGGGCAATAAAGGTGCCGCCAAGACGTTTAGCGGAAGCTATGAAGCGCTGTGGTACGGCCATCCGTCTAATCTTGTGGGGTTGGAGATGGGGCTGCGGCAACTGGCGCAAAATCCCCTACCCCAACCGCTACAACTCACCGTCCTCACACTGCTTTCACCGCAATTGCTGCAAGCGCTGGGGGCGCTGCAAAAAGCCGTGGAACACGCCGCTATCATTAAACTTATGCCATGGAGCTTGCCCGCACAAACGCAAGCATTGCAGCAATCGTCACTGGTGTGGATTCCACAAGAAAACTCTGCACGCACCCGCACCAAATCCTCCAACCGCTTGGTGGAAGCGCTGTGGGCGGGAAGCATGGTGGCGGCCAGCCCACTGCCGTCTTATCTGCCGTATGGGGAGTTTGCATTTTTAGCAGAAAACCAAGCAGAAGTGCTGCATCAGGCCTTTTCGGAGGCTCACACATGGGCGCCACGCATTTTAGCAGGGCAAAGCCACATTGAAGCGCATGACAGCGTGTTTGCTGCTGGAAAAGCATGGGAAAATGCGCTACAAGCCGTGCATTCTGCCGCTAGATAAGGATTTCAATATGACCAACCCCGCCCCACTCGCCTCCAACCCTAAAGTGGGCTTTGTTAGCCTTGGTTGCCCCAAAGCTTTGGTGGATTCCGAGCGTATCCTCACGCAGTTGCGCGTGGAAGGCTATGATTTTTCGCCGAGCTATGAAGGCGCGGATGTGGTGATTGTGAATACCTGCGGCTTTTTGGACAGCGCGCGCGAAGAATCGCTGGAAGCGATTGGCGAGGCGATGAATGCCAACGGCAAAGTGATTGTGACGGGCTGCATGGGTGCAGAACCTGAAAAAATCCGTGAGCGCCACCCGAACGTGCTCGCCATCACTGGCCCTGCGCAATATGAATCAGTGCTCAAAGCGGTGCATGCCGCCGTGCCGCCGAGCAGCAATCCATTGCTCGACCTCGTGCCAGCGCAAGGCGTCAAACTCACGCCGAAACATTATGCTTACCTTAAAATTTCCGAAGGCTGCAACAACCGTTGTAGCTTCTGCATCATTCCTTCGTTGCGTGGTGACCTTGTCAGCCGCCCAGTGGGCGACGTTTTGCGGGAAGCAGAAAATTTGGTCAAAGGTGGCGTGAAAGAATTGTTGGTGATTTCGCAAGACACCAGCGCTTATGGCGTGGACACCAAATATGCGGAAAGTGAATGGCGCGGCCGCCAAGTGAAAAGCAAATTTTATGATTTAGCGGAAGCGCTGGGTGAGCTTGGCGTGTGGGTGCGCATGCATTATGTCTATCCTTATCCGCATGTGGACGCAGCGATTGAACTGATGGCGCAAGGCAAAATTCTGCCTTACTTGGACATTCCGTTTCAACATGCAAGCCCGAATGTGCTCAAAGCGATGAAACGCCCAGCAGCTCAAGAAAAAACGCTCGACCGTATTCATAAATGGCGCGAGATTTGCCCAGACCTCACCTTGCGCTCGACCTTCATCGTTGGCTTCCCTGGCGAGACCGAGGAGGATTTTGAGTTTTTGCTGGAATGGATGGAAGAAGCGCAG
>JAIXRX010000101.1 GCA_027485005.1 Alphaproteobacteria bacterium | reverse complement strand
CCCCGCAGAATAACTCCTATACCCACCCCCATGGCAAGAGAATTATGGCAATCACCATTGGCAATATCGCGCTAAAAGACCCCGTGCTGCTCGCCCCAATGACCGGCGTGTCAGATTTGCCATTTCGCCGCTTGGTGAAGCGCTTTGGCGTGGGCATGGTAGTATCAGAAATGATCGCCTCACGCGCGATGCTGCTGGAAAAAATCGACACGTTGCGCATGGCACAATTCGACCCCAACGAATATCCCTACGCCGTGCAACTCGCTGGCTGCGACCCAGAAGTGATGGCTGAAGCCGCCAAGCTCAATGAAGATCGCGGCGCAGTGATGATTGATATTAATTTTGGCTGCCCCGTGAAAAAAGTGGCGGTGAATAGCTATGCAGGTTCTGCGCTGTTGCGTGATGAACCACTCGCTGGCCGCATTTTAGAAGCCGTGGTGAAAGCCGTAAAAATCCCAGTGACGCTAAAAATGCGCATGGGTTGGGACCACAGCAACCTGAACGCCCCCAAAATCGCCAAAATGGCGGAAGACGCTGGCATTCAAATGATTACCGTGCATGGCCGTACCCGCAACCAAATGTACACCGGCAATGCCGACTGGGCGTTTGTCCGCCAAGTGAAAGAAGCCATCAAGCTACCGGTGGTAGTGAATGGCGACATTACGGACTTTGAAAAAGCGGATAAAGCGATGGCGGAATCGGGCGCAGACGGTCTGATGATTGGCCGCGGCGCATATGGGCGCCCATGGTTTTTGGGGCAAATGTGCGCGCATTTGCGCGGCGAAGGCAGCGGCTATCTGCCAAGCTTGGAAGAGCAGAAAAACATTGTGCTAGAGCATTATGAAGACATGCTTTCCCACTATGGTGCGAATGCGGGCATGCGCATCGCGCGCAAGCATGTAGGCTGGTATTCCAGCGGTTTGAACGGCTCGGCGGAGTTCCGCTCCAAAGTGAATACCGAAGAAAACCACGAAACAGTGAAACAATTCATCTCAGAATTCTACACCCGCCAACAGGAATATGTGGCCAGTAAAGCGGCTTAGAGGCGCTCAAGGCTGACTCAGCCTATTGGCCTCCACTCCATTTTATTTTTAGAACAACAATCGTTGCGGATAAAAGAAAGGTGATGACGCTGGCCACCACCAGTGGAAGGCTTGGTAGTAAAATACCATAGGCGAGTGAAAAACCTACCCCCACAGTAAACAACACATACATCCGCAAGGAAATAGCGGCCACATCACGTGATTTTATGGTATGCCAAACTTGTGGCACCCAACAAGCTGTAGTCAAAAACGCCGCCAGCGAGCCGATATATTCTTGGTAGGGTATGAGTAAAGAGAGGTGGTTAGCCAAGGCGGATTTTCATGGTGAGGATGATAATGGCCAGCGTCACTGTAATGACGTTAGAAATAATCATCGGCCAGCTGCCTAGCAAAATGCCATACACTAACCACAGCGCCACACCCAGTGTGAACATGATATACATACCCAGCGAAATGGCTTTGGTGTCTTTGGTTTTAATGGTGTGCAACACCTGTGGAATGAATGAAACGGTGGTGAGCGTGGCAGCAACCGAGCCAATATAATGTTTATAATGCTCCCAATCAAAGCCTTGCGCTACATCGGCAGCTACTTGAGCGGTTTGAACAGCAGCATCTACGGCAACAGGGTCGGCCATCATTATCTCCATCAAAAATTATTTTTTCCTTTTATCAAGATTGCACAGAAAGACAATCGCTTCCTAATGGAATGTTTTTCTCGCCCAAGCCATTGACGTGGGGGCCTGCTCAGGCTAAGTCCTTCAGGTTTGCTTGCGCTTGCCAGCGCGCGTGATACGCACGAAAGAATTTGGAGAATACCAATGTCGCAGCTCGTTTCTGACGCGATGGGCCTGCTCCCCAGCGGCCTGCACGACCACCTTGCCCCCCAAGCGGAGCGCGAGATGCAGGCGCTCAACCGCACCATGCAATGCTTTGTGCAATTTGGCTATCAACAGGTGAACCCGCCGCTGCTGGAATTTGAAGACACGCTACTTTCTGGCCGTGGGGCGTCTTTGGGTGGCGAAACTTTCCGCCTGACTGACCCTGCCACTGGCAAAATGCTGGCACTGCGGGCGGATATGACCATGCAGATTGCGCGCATTGCCACTCACCGCATGGCAGACGCCACTCACCCCTTGCGCCTGTGCTATGCGGGTCAAGTGGTGCGCCGCAATGGCCACCCACTGCGCCAAAAACGCCAATTCCGCCAAGCGGGCATTGAGCTGATTGGCCGTGGCGCATTGCCGCTGGCAGCGGATTGGGAAGTGATGCGCGTGGCTGTACTGGCCGTGCAAAACCTCGGCATCACCGACCTGAGCCTTGATTTGAATATGCCAGATTTGTTGCCAACATTATTGGCAGAATGTGGCCTTGACAGCGCCACCCAAAAAGACCTGATGCAAGCGCTAGCCCAAAAAGACACCACGGTGCTTGCGAAATCTGGCTTGAATGCTGATTTGCAAAAATTGCTGAAAGCGCTCGTGGAAGCTGCTGGCACTGTGGCGCACGCATTGCCACGCTTGCAAGCATTGGCTGCCGCCCACCCGCAGATTTCCGCATTCAAAGACGTGCTGGAAACACTCGCCGTGCTACCGGATTTATTGCCGAATGTGGCACTGACCGTGGACCCAGTGGAGGCGCGCGGCTTTGAATATCACCACCGTTTGAGCTATTGTTTATTTAGCGCGCATTCGCAGCAAGAGCTTGGCCGCGGCGGGCGCTACGAGATTGCCAAAGGCCAGGAAGCCGCAGGCCTAACGTTGTATGTGGACACGCTCAATGAGCTACTGCCCGTGGAAGCGCCGCGCCCGACCGTGCTTGTGCCGCTCAATGCGGCACCAGATATATTAGAAAAACTGCATGCACAAAATTATGCCACCGTGCTGGACAATGGCACGCAAACGCCAACCACCCATCGGTTGGACGGCAAAAAAATTATTGAAATCACATCGAAAAAATAAGGAAAATACACATGGCAAATGTTGTCGTTATTGGCTCTCAGTGGGGCGATGAAGGTAAAGGAAAAGTAGTGGATTGGTTGAGTGAACGCGCCGACGTTGTCGTGCGTTTTCAAGGTGGCCATAATGCAGGGCATACACTAGTGGTGGATGGCGTGACCTATAAACTCAGCCTGCTTCCTTCCGGCGTGGTGCGTGGCGGTAAGCTCAGCATCATCGGCAATGGCGTGGTCATCGACCCCACTGCTTTGCTTTCTGAGATTGACAAAATCGCGGCGCAAGGCGTGCAAATTACGCCAGAAAATTTGAAGATTGCTGAAAACGCGACGCTGATTTTGCCAGTGCATCAACAAACCGACAAAGGCGCGGAGTCCAGCCGTGGCGAGAGCAAAATCGGCACCACTGGCCGTGGCATTGGCCCTGCTTATGAAGACAAAGTGGCACGCCGCGCGATTCGCGTGTGCGATTTGCAAACCCCTGATTTGCTTTTGGAAAAATTAGAAACGCTTTGCGCGCATCATAATATTTTCTTCCGCGCAAGCGGTTTGCCTGAAGTGAAAGCCGCCGATATGCACGCGCATTTGATGGCGTTAGCGCCGCGCATTTTGCCGCATAT
>JAIXRX010000079.1 GCA_027485005.1 Alphaproteobacteria bacterium | reverse complement strand
TGCGACGCGATTGAAGCGGGTGAGAATGCCTATAAAATTGGCAATCTTGGCGGCATCGCGGAGAGCGGCATCACCACCCTCAAACGCTGCCAGTTTTTGTTGAAAGCCCCTACTCACACGCCTGATATTTTTGGGCATGTGTCGGTCATGGAAACCATTGCGATGCATTTCCCGCCACGTTTTGTGTTGCGCCCCACGGGTGAAAGCCCGCAGCATTTTGTGAGCGCTTATGCGTTTGAAAACGCAGAGGCACAAAAAACTACCGAAGAAATATTCAAAAATATGCATGTAAAGTGGGGGGCTGACGATTTGCCCGAAAGTGATTGGCAGATAGTAGTGTGTGATGGGCTGATAGTGCTGGAAAGCTTGCAACCCGACCTGAAAGCCCATGCAGGACGCGACATGGCGGATTTTATGCCACTGCTGCACGCCACCTGCACTTTGCTTGATATATTGGATATGAGCGAAATCGAAGCGCGTATTCGCCTTGCTATCAGCCGCGTACAAGAAGACGGCCAGAGCATTGAACACATCGGCACCACGGCGATGGCTGATGCCATCATCGCCAAACTTTGGACATAAAAAAACGCAAGGGCTGCACCCCCTGCGTTTTATTGATAAATCCATTCAAATTCGTATCGAAATACGAATTTGTTTGAAGGTACTCTTTTCCCCTCCTTGTCTAGAGTTGTTTCCCACACAAAGTGGGAGAAAGATATTTTTTTACCCTTTGGATCTGTCATAATCGACAGGCTCGTGGGGGTATTGGCCGGCCAAGTGATGGGGGTTTCCCACCATTCCCCATAACCAGCAGTAAGATCTGGTGCGAAGGACTTTTCTTGGGATACGACCCAGTCAAGCTCGTCGCATGAAAATCTGTTATAGGCTCCCCAATAAATTTGGGGTTTCCCTACCAATTTTTTTCCACTCACGCGGGAAACCAACTGGCTCAATGTTGTGAGCCGTTGGTCCAAACTGGTTGGGCAGTCTGGAGTAATCTTTTCCTTCTTGCATCCTGCAAGGAAGGTGATGCTCGCTATTGCGAACAGAAAAAACATTTTTTTCATTGTGTATGGTTTTGGGGTTTTTAGTCCCTTTTTTTGTTTTTTAATAAGACCATTTGAAAGCGCTTGGGTGCAGCCGCACGCTTACATCAATAAATAATTGAATCTTCATTTTAGCAAAACTTCGTGAAGTTTTGATGACGGTTTATGTGCTTTAGTCCCTGAAGTTCCTTGCCAGCGGAGGCAACGCCCTGTAAAAGCATCAACCAAGCTCAAAATCTCGGAGAAATTCATGTTTCAATCGCTTAAAGAACAACATTTGCTGCTCACCATCAAACGTGTGCTGGTGCCTATCCATCCTGAAGGCTATATTTTCATCGGTGCATTTGCCGTTTTGTCCTTCATTCTTGGCTCTTTCTCAGGTTTCTTGGGTTATGTGGGCTGGGGTGCCACCTTGTGGTGCGTCTATTTCTTCCGTGATCCAAAACGCCACACCCCTGCACGTGAGGGCCTGATTATCAGCCCAGCAGACGGCGTGGTGGAAATGATTGCCGAAGTCCCTGCCCCTGCCGAACTCGGCATGAGCCCCCTGCCCCACATCCGCGTGAGCATTTTCCTCAATGTACTCGATGTGCATATTCAACGCTTCCCAGTAAGCGGCACAGTAGCGCAAGTGCATTACCATAAAGGTGCATTCTTCAATGCGGCACTCGACAAAGCGAGTGAAGAAAATGAACGCAATCTTGTAAAAATTACAACAGCAAGCGGCAAAGAAGTGGCTGTGGTGCAGATTGCTGGCTGGATCGCCCGTCGCATTGTGTGCTGGACGAAAAAAGAAGATGCCGCCCAAGTTGGTGGCCGTTATGGCTTGATTCGTTTTGGCAGTCGCGTGGATATTTATCTGCCACCTGGTGTGAATCCGCTGGTGTCGCTGGGTCAACGCACCCTTGGCGGTGAAACAGTCATTGCGGACATGAACAGTACCGAGCTTGCTCGCCAAGCTACCGCGCAATAGTTTTATGGCACAACCAACCCAACGCCCACTGACCATTGCCCGCTTGATTCCGAATGTGGTGACATTGGGTGCCCTGTGCTGCGGCCTGACCGCGATGCGAATGGCGATTGTGGGGCGCTGGGAGTTGGCTGCTATGTTTATTGTGATTGCCGCTTTTCTTGACGGGATGGACGGACGTCTCGCTCGTTTGCTCAAAGCCTCCAGCCAGTTTGGTGCGCAACTTGATTCCTTGTCTGACATTGTATGTTTTGGTGTGGCACCGGCGATGATTATGTATCATTGGCAATTGCAGGGCATGAAGGGTATTGGCTGGATGATGGCGCTATTTTATGCTGTGTGCTGTGCCCTGCGTTTGGCACGCTTTAACACAGCACTAGTGGATGAGAAACCACCAGAAGCATGGGAGAAAAAATTCTTCACTGGCGTACCGTCCCCTGCAGGTGCCATGCTTGCTCTCTTACCACTGACCGCAACACTGGCGCTGGGCGAAGGCTATGCGGATAAACCGTGGATTGTGGCGTTAACACTGCCGCTTGCGGCTTTGATTATGGCAAGCCGCTGGCCCACTTTTGCCCCCAAAGGCTGGCGTATTACGCCGCCCATGGTACTCCCTGTCATGATTGGGTTTGGCTTTTTTGTAGCAAGCATTGTGATTCAGCCATGGGAAACCATTGCGATTGTAAGTGTGGGATATCTTGTGTCCTTGCCAATTAGCGCATTTGTGTATTGGCGCAACCGCCGCAGATAATACCTGTTCTTGAGTTATAAAAAAGCCCTCTTGCGAGGGCTTTTTTATAACGTAAAATAGTAAGACTAATCCTCTAGTACAGGCTCTACTGCCGTGACTTCTGGCACGTAATGTTTGAGCATATTTTCTATGCCTTGCTTGAGCGTGGCCGACGAGCTAGGGCAGCCAGAGCATGAGCCATGCAGCTCAAGTTGAACCACGCCGCTATGCTCATCAAATGAACGGAAAATAATATCCCCGCCATCCATCGCCACTGCAGGGCGCACGCGCGTTTCAATCAGCTCTTTAATTTGTTTTACAATTTCTGAATCGTCGGAGGCGAGCACCGCACCTTCTGGCGTAGAAGGCAACATAATCGGACGACCCGCTACATAAAAGTCCATCACACGGGTGAGCAAATGTGGCTTGAGGTCTTCCCATTCGCGGTCTTCTGCGCGGGTCACAGTAATGAAATCTGCTCCCAGAAACACCGCTTTCACGCCGTCCACCGCAAAAAGTTCTTGCGCGAGCGGCGAAGGCTTAGCGCTGTTCAGGCTAGTATAAAAGGCAGTATTTCCCGCGCCCAGCACTTCGGCACCTGGCAGAAATTTAAGAGTAAGCGGGTTTGGCGTAGCTTCGGTTTGAATAAACATGGCAAATTCCTTAGTTGTTTGCTCAGGTATATAGTACCCCACCCCGCCAGTTTCAAGAAAAAAGCTGCCGGAAGGTTCCGACAGCTTTTCCTATTCATGGGAATCGAATGCTTATTTACCTTGGCGACGCAAAAAAGCTGGAATGTCTGAATATTCTTGCTCTTCATCAGCGGCAGACGCACTGGTATGCACCTCGGTTTTACGAGAACGCGAGCGAGATGAGCTGTCGCTATCTTCATTGTCCTCTTCCATCACGTCGGCATCTTCCTGTTCGGAGGTTGCAGTGCGACCCAAACCAAAGCGAGCAAAGAAACCACCAGCCGGAGCAGCTGTAGAACTACGTGGCGCCACCGGAGATTCTCCGCGTGGAGAAATACTGGCAGGTACCATTTCTTCTTGAGACACAGGAGGTTCTTCCATCACTAATTTAGGAGTACGCACTGGCTCAGCAATAGGAGCGGCTTGCATTGGGGCTTCTACCTTTGCAAAAGATGCTTCCTCAGCATTTTCCTGCTGCTCTTCTACTTTACTAGATGATGTATTAGCAGCGCGCATTTTGCTGAGTGCTGCAAAATCTACCACGTTACGGCTACGATTTTCAACCGCTGAACGCACTTCACCTTCAGCTGTTGGACGTGGTGCAAAACGGTTTCCCATGGGCGCACTGGCTGTTGATGGTTGAGGTGCTTGTGCTGCTTGTGGCGCACGCGCAGCAGCGGCTTGGTTCGCAGCAGCTTGTTCCGCCGCTTCAATACCAGTAGCGACAACAGACACACGAATAGTCCCTTCAAGCGCAGGATTAAAGGTTGAACCGAAAATAATATTTGCATCTGGATCAACTTCGTCGCGCACGCGGTTGGCAGCTTCATCCACTTCAAACAAGGTCATATCATGACCGCCTGTAATGTTAATGAGAACACCTTTTGCACCCTTCATCGACACATCATCTAGCAATGGGTTAGAAATAGCAGCTTCAGCCGCAGCAATCGCACGGTTTTCACCACTGGATTCGCCCGTACCCATCATTGCCTTGCCCATCTCTTTCATCACGGTGCGAATATCTGCAAAATCAAGATTGATAAGGCCTGGCATAATCATAAGGTCGGTTACGCCACGAACGCCAGAATGCAGCACTTCGTCTGCCATACGGAAGGCATCTGCCAGTGTGGTTTTTTCATTCGCTAAACGGAAGAGATTCTGGTTCGGGATTACGATCATCGTATCTACCGATTTTTGCAATTCAGCCAAACCTGCTTCAGCTTGTTGCATGCGTTTTTTACCTTCAAAACCGAAAGGTTTGGTCACAACTGCAACGGTTAAAATACCCATTTCACGTGCTGCACGCGCCACTACTGGTGCAGCGCCCGTACCAGTACCACCGCCCATACCTGCGGTGATGAACAGCATGTTGCTGCCTTCGATATTGGCAAGAATTTCGTCCATCGATTCTTCAGCAGAAGAGCTGCCTACATTAGGTTGCGCACCTGCGCCCAAACCGCGCGTCAGCGTCATGCCCAACTGAATCCGGCGTTCGGTCAAAGAATTTTCGAGCGCTTGTGCATCTGTATTCGCGACAATGAAATTCACACCTTCAAGGTTCGAAGCAATCATGTTGTTCACCGCGTTACCACCAGCACCACCAATACCAATGACGGTAATGGTTGGACGCAATGTTTCCGGCGGGGTCGGAAGATGTAAATTAATGGTCATGAATGCCCTCCTTAAAGAATGTATGATAATATTTTTGCAACAGCCAAGTGCTTTTTTAATATACTACATATAGTGTGAGTTTGACCGTTGGTCTAGCATTATATAGTAGTTTTTTGCAATTTTTCTGTGGATAAGCTGGGCGGGTAGCGAGACCTTATGGCATCTGTTTCTGCTCGCTTCTTCTGAAGCTCACATGAAACGAGCTCAGGGCTCGATCGTTTTTCAAACCTCGCGTCACACGCCAGTTATTTAAAAATTACGGCGCACCCAATCGAGTAAGCGGAAAGCAGCGGCACGCGCGCCCACATGTGCCGGGTTGGTGGCAGGATTGTGCGTAAGCATCGCGCGCAAACGTGCATATTCCATCGTGCCGGCAATGGTGGTGAAGGCTGGGCCAGAAACTGCATCCGCCAAACCACTCAGCACGCGAGGACGACCAAGACGCACTTGTTTACCAAGCACTTTGGATGCCAGTTCACGCACACCCATTAATTGGCTGGCACCGCCTGTCATCACAACATGACGCCCCATGGATTTATCCAAGCCAGCTGCTTGTAATTTGCGCTGAATAATTTCAAACAACTCTTCCACGCGTGGGCGAATAATGCCAATCAACGCCGAACGCGGCATGAAATTTCCTTCATCTTCATTGTCAGACTCACCAAGCATCGGCACATCAATCGTCGCCATATTATCTGCCGCAGAGGACAAGACGCTACCATGCAATGTTTTCAACCGCTCCGCATGGTTGAGGCTAGTAGAAAGCCCCTTAGCAATGTCATTGGTTACATGCGCTCCCCCCAGAGGAATAGAGGTTGCCCACAATAATTTTCCTTCCTGGAAGGTGCTGATATTAGTGGTGCCGCCACCCATTTCAATGAGTGTCACCCCAAGCTCCATTTCGTCTGGCTCAAGGCAGCCAAGGCCTGCCGCTTGTGAAGCGGAGACGACATCCACCAGATTTAAATGACAACGCGCCAAACAATTCGCTAAATTTCGCACCACGTTAAATGGCATGCTCACGACATGCATATCTGATTCAATGCGGCTTCCTACCATGCCTTTCGGGTCTTGAATACCGCGCTGTCCATCCAGTGTATAACGCAGTGGAATGGTATGAATCACCTGATCATAGGATGTTGAAACACTACGCTGCGCTTCTTCAATAATATCGGTCAAATCACGCTGGTTCACGGGGTCTCCTGCCAGTTCCAACCCCACATGCACTTGATGCGACATCACATGCGCCCCTTGCACACTCACCACCACTTGCTCAATCGTTTCTTCGGCCATTTGCTCGGCAGCATGCACCGCATTAATAATCGAGTTTTCGGCTTCTTTAATATCAATAATCGTGCCAGCACGGATCCCCTTGGAAAGCTGATGCCCCACCCCCGTAATTTTTAAATGCCCAAGATGATCCAAGCGTCCAATAAAACATGCAACCTTCGATGTTCCGATATCGAGTGCAGCAATTTGTCCACCTTTAGCATATTGGCGATTTTTTGACATCGTCTTTTCCTTTTTTATGTTTCGCTGCTTTGCGTTGAAATTTCATTTTTCTCTGAATTGCTGGATGGCAAGCGGAAATAAATGCGGTCACTTAAGCGCAAATCCACCCCCACAATATTGCGATCCAACACATGTTCTTTGGCATTCATTTGCGCCAAACGCGCCCACGCCGCTTGCGCATCCACCTCTGGCAATTTGACTTCAATGCCATTATTTAAGCGCACATTCCAGCGCCGGCCACCCACCCGCTGAGCCGATTTCACCAAGCTGAAAAGCGCTGGTTGTAATGCCAAAAATTTGATAAGCTCTGCGGAATGATTTGGAGCATCTTCACCTACCACCAACAAAAGCTGCGGATAGTTTTTAATATTCGTATTCGACATCACCACCCCTTGATCATCTATCAAATGCAAGGTTTGCTGATGCTGCCAGATGGCGATGGGTTTGCGTTCCGTAATTCGGAAATAAAGGGTGCCTGGAAGTTCGCGTTTAACTTGCGCATATTTGACGCTAGGAATGGACTCCAGCCTTGCTTTCAACGTGTCTACGGACGCACTTAAAATGGGGTCACCCTGCTTCAGGCCAATGGCTTGTTTAATTGCGTCCAGCGGCACAGTTTCACGGCCATAAATAAACATATCTCGCACCGCAAAACCATGCTGCGCAGTCATGTTCCAGAAAGATTGCTCCGCTTGCGTTACCCATGTTTCAATGCGTCCTGGTTGCGCGCTCCAATAAAGAAAACCCACCACCCCACAGGC
>JAIXRX010000023.1 GCA_027485005.1 Alphaproteobacteria bacterium | reverse complement strand
ATGCGCGCACAAAAATGACCGGTGAAAAAGCTGTACGTGCGATTATGCCGAATGCGACCATTCTGCGTCCAAGTGTGGTGTTTGGTGCGGAAGATAACTTCTTTAATCAATTTGCAGCATTGGCCACATTTTTGCCGTTCTTGCCACTGATTGGCGGCGGCAGAACCAAGTTTCAACCAGTCTATGTGGAAGATGTGGCGGAAGCGGCACTCCGCGCGGTGCATGACAAACAAACCGAAGGCAAAACCTATTCGCTCGGTGGGCCAGAAGTGGTAAGCTTTGAGCAGATTTTGACGTTTATTACGCACACGATTAAACGCGATAAGTTCTTGCTGCCGCTGCCATTTTCATTGGCAAAAATCTTTGCGTTTTTTGCAGAATGTTTGCCGACTCCTGTGCTGACACGTGACCAAGTGGAGTTGCTAAAATCTGATAATGTGGTGCCAGAAGGTGCAGCGGGCTTTACTGCATTGGGCATTGTGCCGCAATCTTTCCGTGTGATTGTGCCGCCGTACCTGGCGCGTTTTTCGCCTTATTTGCAGCAAGAGAAAGCGGCGTAAATTATGGCTCGTTTGCTTTATCATACGCCGCTTTCACCGTTTTGCCGTTTGGCACGCGCGGCGCTGCACGAAAAAGAATTGGAATTCACACTGACCGAAGAAAATATCTGGGAACAGCGCATGGAATTTTTTGCGCTTAACCCAGCGGGGGAAGTGCCCGTATTGCTCGAAGAAAATGGCACGGTGGTGTCGGGCATTTATGCACTCAGCGAGTATCTGGAAGAGGCGTATGAAAGCCGCCCACTGCTTGGCAAAGACGCGATGGAGCGCGCCGAAGTACGCCGCTTGATTGATTGGTTCAATAATAAATTTGACCAAGAGGTGACGCAGCTAGTGTTGTTTGAGAAAATCTTCAAACAACTTTCGCCGGAAGGCCGCGCGCGTGGCACCAATTCCGAAGCGATTCGCATGGGCAAACGTAACATTCTTTATCATTTGGACTATATTGGCTATCTCACCGAGTCGCGTTGCTGGCTGGCGGGAGAAGAGCTGACCATGGCGGATTTAGCCGCTGCCGCGCATTTATCTTCGCTCGATTATTTGGGGGACGTGCCGTGGAATCATAATGCGGCGGCAAAAGAATGGTATGCGCTGGTGAAATCGCGCCCATCTTTCCGCGCGATTTTGGCCGACCGAGTGCGTGGCCGTGTGCCGCCTCCTTATTATGATAATCCTGATTTTTAAGCTGCAAAGGAACGACTGCGATGGCGATTGAAATTTATACCACCCCGATTTGCCCTTACTGCGTGAAAGCCAAAGATTTGTTGAAGAAAAAAGGTGCAACGTGGCAAGAAATTGACGTGTCCGTGAGTGCGGACGTGCGCGACGCAATGGTTGAAAAAGCGGGCGGGCGCCGCACGGTGCCACAAATTTTTATTCATGGCACTCATGTGGGGGGCTGTGACGACTTATATGCATTAGAGCGTGCCGGAAAATTAGATGCGCTGTTGAGCGCCGCCTAAATATATATTAGGAAAATCTTATGCTTTCACGCATCACCACCGTGGCATTTCAAGGCGTTGAGACCACCACCGTGGATGTGCAGGTACAGCTTTCCCCTGGCTTGCCAAGTTTTACGATAGTGGGGCTCGCGGACAAAGCGGTGTCGGAAGCGCGTGAGCGGGTGCGGGCCGCGTTATTTACATTGGGGCTTTCGCTACCACCTAAAAAAATTGTGGTGAATCTTGCACCCGCCGACCTTGCCAAAGAAGGCAGCCATTTTGACGTGCCGATTGCGCTGGCGATTTTGCAGAGCATGGGCGTGGTGGGGAGTGACGCCTTTGAGGGTTATGATGCGCTGGGAGAATTGGCGCTAGACGGCACGTTGCAACCGATTACGGGTGTGCTACCCGCGGCACTTCATGCGAGTGCGAATGGGCGTGGGTTAATTTGCCCTGAGCCATGTGGCGCTGAGGCGCGCTGGGCAGGGGATATCTCGATTTTAGCGGCGTCTAATTTACTTTCGCTAATTCAACATGCGAAAGGTGAGGCGGTATTGAGCGCGCCAGAAATTGCGGTGAGCAAATCTCTGCCGCCCAAGGTGGATATGGCGCAGGTGCGCGGCCAACCTGTTGCGCGCCGTGCGCTAGAAGTCGCGGCCGCCGGCGCGCATAATCTGCTGATGAGTGGGCCACCAGGGGTGGGGAAATCATTACTGGCGTCGTGCTTACCGGGAATTTTACCCCCGCTTTCCGCACAAGAAATGCTGGAGGTGAGTATCATCCATTCGGTGGCGGGGATGTTACCCGAAGGTGGGCTTTCCACGCAGCGGCCATTCCGTGATCCGCATCATTCCGCGTCGATGGCGGCGATGGTCGGTGGCGGCAAACGCGCCGTGCCGGGAGAAATTTCACTCGCGCATCGCGGGGTATTATTCCTCGATGAATTGCCAGAATTTCCGCGCGCGGTGCTGGAAAGTTTGCGCCAGCCGATGGAAACGGGTTTGGTGAGTGTAGCGCGTGTGGCGGCGCATGTGACATACCCTGCACGGTTTCAACTGATTGCCGCGATGAACCCTTGCCGTTGCGGTTATTTGGGTGATGCCGCGCGTGCCTGCAATAAAGCTCCACGTTGCGGCGAGGATTATCAGGGAAAAATTTCTGGCCCGCTACTTGACCGCATGGATTTGCATTTGAATATTCCGTCGCTCGACACGGCCAGCATGCTCAAAATTGAAGCGGGCGAGAGTTCGGCCGCCGTCGCTGCACGAGTGGTGAATGCGCGCAACATGCAGCAAGAGCGCGCCAAAAATTTAGGTGAAAACACGCTGACCAATGCAGAAATGCGCGGTGATGATTTGGAAAAACGCTGTGGTTTGAATGCAGATGCCAGCGCACTGATGGCGCAAGCGCTGGAGAAATTTCAGCTATCCATGCGCGCCTATACACGCACATTGCGCGTGGCACGCACCATTGCCGATTTAGCGGGAAGTGATGCGGTAGGCAAAGCCCACATCGCGGAAGCACTGGGCTACCGTGCGTCCATGAAAGAGTAGAGGGCTTGCTCACCTCAATATCTTGCATTGATTTTGCGGCGGAATACTATATATTGTGGCGAACCTGAACGAAAAGGAGTGCGCATGGCAAGCTCAAACCCTTGGTTTTCAACCGCCCTTGCGCCTGCGCCGCTGCGCCCCAAGCACTCCTTTATTTCCTATGACCGTTTGCTCAAAGACCTTGATGATGCCTACCGCGATGTGCGGGTTTTGCAGCGCGAGGTGAATGAATTTATGAACGACTACTGGCGTCGCGTGGCGCCGTGGTT
>JAIXRX010000218.1 GCA_027485005.1 Alphaproteobacteria bacterium | reverse complement strand
GTGTCATCCATTAATTCGCGCTTATTGCCGCGTGCGAAACAACTCCATACGCTGGGCGTGATGCATGGCAAACAAGCAGAACTTCCTGAACGGTTGAGCAGCTTTGAGATTCGTCAAACCGAGCATATGACGCTGATAGAACAAGAGTCGGATATTCCCACCTTGATTGATACAAAAAAAGTGGGATAGGGGACAGCCGATGGATACTAACCTCACGCAGCAACACACACTGACACTTGTCGATGGCCGCGTGATGGCGTATCGCACCGCAGGGCCGCGCCACGGCAAACCTTTATTATTTTTTCATGGAACTCCTGGCACCTCACTTCAGGCAGATTTAATCGCTGAGCAAGCAGTCGCAGAAGGCTTTTTTCTGATAGCGCCCGACCGCCCTGGGCTTGGCGCTTCCAGCTTCCAAGAAGATCGCCAATGGCATGATTACACGCAAGATATTCGCCAACTGATTAGCGCGCTGGATATTCATCATTTTGTGTTGGTGGGGATTTCTGGCGGTGGGCCTTATGCCATTGCATGTGCTGCGGCGATGCCAGAATATATTATTCGTACCGTCCTTCTTTCGCCATGGTGGTTTCCACATGGCGCGCCCAAACCATTTGAAGGCTTAACTAATCTTTTCAAAGTCTATGGTTATTTGGCGCAGCGTTCGCCTGCACTTACCAAAACGATTGCCAAAACAGCGGCATGGGTGGCGCAGCATTCACCCGATCATGTGATTGACCATCTAGTGTCACAACTCAATGCCGATGACCAAGCCTTATTCAAAAATCCTTCGTTACATGCCTTAATGGTGAAAGATGTGGCGCATGCCTTCTCGCAAGGATGGCAAGGCCCATGGCGCGAAACTTTGCTGGATTTTCTGCCACCGCGCATCATTCCGCAGCGTATTTTAATGCATCTGGATATTTTTCATGGGACGGAAGATAAAATCGTGCCCTACCATTATGCCCAGCGGTTAGTAGCACAATTGCCGCAGTCAGAATTACACACGATTGAGGGTGGTGGCCATTTTGTAGCCCTTCGCATCACCTCTAGGGTCTTTGAGATACTTAAAAGCTAACCTTTTTTTAACTTCTATCGGTTAGACTGATAATCATAGTAGGAGAAAAAAGTGTCACATATTCACTTAACTGACGATCATCATGTCGTGAATTTTCGCGCAGGCGGAGTCGTGTATGAAAAAGTGAAAATGAGCCATGAAGTCGTACGCTATATGGAAGAGGCGCACACAGCAGGCCAATTGTTGAACAATGACGATATAAAACTACAAGTCATCAATAAACTACTTTATGAAGAACGAAAAAAAGCGGTGGATGAAGAGCAAACAGGCGCTCAGTTTTATGGGGCGTCTATCATCAAAACCAAATCTGGCGAGTGGTTTATCACCCATAATGACTATTTAGGTGGTGAATCGATTAATCGCCGCTGCGCCGAAAGCAATGGGGTAGAAGAAGCCAGTCAAAATTTGAATGACGGCGAAACGCTTGAAATTGCAGATTTGTGGTTTGTGGGTGGTAAGGGAAACAAACAAGAAGGACAGTGGTTGCTTCCTGAAGAGGTTGGACGTATTTACAGCCCATGTGGCCATTGTTTGCAGATGATTAGCAACAAACAAATGAAAGCAGATGGCGAAACCAAAGTGCATATGATTCCGGCGAATAATGCGGATATATTGCTTAGCTATGCACCAGCCGATGTAACGCTGGAAAACCGCAAAGACGGCCAAGTGATTACGCGTACGATTGAACAGCTTTTACCGCAGGCAAAACCACTGCTGAATGATAATGACGGTAAAACAAAAGCAGCGATACTAAAAAGCTGGGAGATGCTTTCAGACAAAAAACATTTACATGGCCTCACGGATTTACAGATCGCGCAAGCACTCGAGAAAATGCATCTCTTCAGCGTATCGAATGTTGAGGGAAATCTTGGTAAAATCCATAAACTCATGTGGGAAAAAGCACAAGGGTTGGTGAATCTATATAAAGGCACTGCCAAGCATTTTTCATTAGCGGTCGCACGTACTACTGACAATCAGTATTATCTTGGAGTACAGGTGGTAGGAGACAAGATTCAGTCCACACCTAGCGCGTTGTTGGATGTGATTGAAAACGCGATTGGCAGCGTCAATGCCGTGAAGGACAAAAGCATCCTAGAAGGCCGCAAGTTTACGGATGTGTTTTTGATGGATATTGACGTGGCGGAGATGCAGGCGCTGGAACACGCTGCGAAAGATGAAAAAATACCTCTCACGCCACCAAGTGGTGACGCACTGGATCGCTTATATAAACGCCGCCCGCTGGAAAAAGCCAAAGGCATATTTAGAAATGAAATGGAAGAGAATGAAGCGCCTAAAATTCATTTCTTGCTTCCCACTTTGCCAATAGAGTTTGAGCGCAAAAAACATTGTGTGAGCATGGATATAAAAGATTTTATGCCAATGCCATTCTCCAGCCCAAAAACGCACACGTCAGCTGAACACGATAAAGCAAGTAAAGTAGTGAAAACAAAAGATTTAGATGTTGAAGGGCCAAATAGAATTCAGCAGCAATTACACTAAACGCCTTTGCGTGCTTGAAAGGCCGTGAACAGCGTGCCGTCATCCAGATAATCCAGCTCTGCCCCAACGGGAATACCTTGCGCAAGCTGAGTCGTTTTGACATTTAATCCTTGCAGTTGGTCGGTAATATAGTGGGCGGTAGTTTGTCCTGCCACGGTCGCATTAGTGGCCAAAATCACTTCCTGAATATTTTTTTCCTGCAACCGCGTTAGTAAGCGCGGAATTTTTAGTTCGTCTGGCCCTGTGCCATGAAGTGCGGAAAGCGTGCCGCCAAGCACATGGTAGGTGCCTTTAAACATGCCGCTGCGCTCAATCGCCCAAAGGTCTGGCAGTTCTTCTACCACGCAAATGCTGTGAGGGTCACGGCGCGCATCCGCACAAATATGGCAAGGGGATTGGGTGTCCAGATTGCCGCATTCCAAGCAGGCGGTCACATGGGTGGCGACCTCGCGCAATTTGTCCGCTAGCGTTAGCATGTGGGTGTCTTTGGCGCGCAGTAAATGCAGCACCATGCGCCGCGCCGAACGCGGCCCAAGCCCAGGCAAGCGACCAAATTGCGCAATCAGCGATTCAATGAGTGGAGAAGCCATAAAATCCCAGAAATTAGAAGGGCAATTTCATGCCAGCAGGCATCACGCCGCTCATGGCTTGGTTAAAGGCTGTTTCGGTTTTGCTCAAAGCGTCATTCACTGCGGTGAGCACCAAATCTTCTAGCATTTCTTTATCGGATGGGTCGATCACATTGCCGTCAATAGTGAGTTTAGTGAGTTGGCGTTTGCCGCTCATCACCACTTTTACCGCGCCATTTCCACTGCCGCCTTCAATTTCTTGGGTTTCAAATTCAGCTTGCGCAGTTTGCATTTTCTTTTGCATTTGTTGCGCTTGTTTCATCATGGCTTGAATATTCAT
>JAIXRX010000073.1 GCA_027485005.1 Alphaproteobacteria bacterium | reverse complement strand
CCCGTTTCATTCAGCGTACCAGCAGTTGCAGCGGCTTCAATCACCATTTTTGGCAAACGACGTGACAAGGATTTCACCAATTGCGCTGCTTCTCCAGCTTTTGCCACGCGGTCACGCAGGCTTTGGCCTTGGTCAATTTTGCCTTGCCCATAGGTCAATTCCGCTTCTTCTAGCACTGAGTCCAACAGGTAGTTTTCAAGCGCAGCATCGTCTTTCAAATAGGTGTCTTTTTGCCCACGACGCACTTTGTATAAAGGCGGTTGCGCGATATAGAGATAGCCCTTCTCAATCAGCTGCGGCATTTGACGGAAGAAGAACGTCAGCAACAACGTACGAATGTGTGAACCATCCACGTCCGCGTCAGTCATGATGATGATTTTATGGTAACGTGTTTTTTCAATATTAAAATCTTCGTGGCCAATGCTAGTACCAATCGCGGTAATCAGCGTGCCAATTTCTTGCGACGAAAGCATCTTGTCAAAACGCGCGCGCTCCACGTTCAAAATTTTACCTTTGAGCGGAAGAATCGCTTGATAATTACGGCTACGGCCTTGTTTTGCCGAACCACCTGCCGAGTCCCCTTCCACAATGAATAGTTCTGATTTAGCAGGGTCACGTTCTTGGCAATCCGCCAATTTTCCTGGCAAGCTAGAAATGTCTAGCGCGCCTTTGCGGCGGGTCAGCTCGCGGGCTTTACGCGCGGCTTCACGCGCGGCAGCCGCTTCATAAATTTTGCCAACAATGCTTTTTGCTTCCGCTGGATGCTCCTCAAACCATTGGCCGAGTTTGTCACCAAACAAACCTTCCACCGCTGGACGCACTTCCGACGACACGAGTTTATCTTTGGTTTGTGAAGAGAATTTAGGATCAGGCACTTTCACCGAAAGCACGCAGGTCAAACCTTCGCGCGCATCTTCACCCGAGAGTGCAATTTTTTCTTTTTTCGCAATGCCGGATTCATTCGCATAGGCATTAATCACGCGGGTGAGTGCTGCACGGAAACCGATTAAGTGCGTGCCGCCGTCACGTTGGCGAATATTGTTGGTAAAGCACAGCGCATTTTCATGGTAGCTGTCGTTCCATTGCATCGCCACTTCCACGCCAATGCCATTCATTTCACCATTCACATAAATGGTTTGATGCACGGCGTGTTTGCTACGATCCAGATATTCAACGTAAGCTTTGGTGCCGCCTTCATAATAGAATTCGACTTTCTTTTCTTCACCTTGCTCATCCAATGCACGCGCGTCACGCAGCAAAATGCGCACGCCAGAATTTAAGAATGCCAATTCGCGGATACGATGTTCGAGTGTGGCAAAATCAAATTCAATTTGCGTAAAGGTTTCATCCGACGGGAAGAAGGTCACCTTTGTTCCTTTTTTGCCATTCGCGTCGCCCACAACTTTCAGCGGTGCCGTCGCCACACCATGCTCAAAGCGCATATGATGTTCTTTGCCATCGCGCCAAATGGTCAGCTCCAACCACTTAGACAGCGCATTCACCACCGACACACCCACGCCGTGCAAACCGCCCGAAACCTTATAGGAGTTTTGATCGAATTTACCGCCCGCATGCAGCTCAGTCATAATCACTTCTGCGGCAGAACGGCCTTCGCCTTTATGCATGTCCACCGGAATACCACGGCCATTATCTTCCACCGTCACGGAGCCATCTTCGTTGATGGCCACCAAGACTTTGTCGCAATGTCCAGCGAGTGATTCATCGATCGCGTTGTCGAGCACTTCATACACCATGTGGTGCAAGCCCGAACCATCATCTGTATCACCAATATACATCCCAGGACGCTTACGAACGGCTTCTAAGCCCTTCAATACTTTGATTGAGTCTGCGCCGTAATTAGCAGATGCTTCAGCGTTTCTTTCTTCGGTGGTTTGCGGGGTGGTATTTTCAGCGGTTGCGTGTTCCATATCCATCTTCTTTGCTGCATTCTGTGACATATCAAATAACCTTCATCAGGCGTGATTTTTAACGATGAAACAGGTCTACCAGACCCCCCTCAAAACACAAGAAAGTTTGCACAAAAACAGCCAGAAAATCCTCAGGGCTGTGGATAAGTTTTGAGAATAAAAATCAACATGTTAGGCACGCATAGAGATGGGCTACAAAACCCAGCTGGCCAGACCTAAAAAGACAAAGAAAGACGCCACATCCGTAAAGGTGGTTAAAAACACCCCTGCGGCCGTTGCAGGGTCAATCTTAAAACGCTCGAGAATCAGTGGCATGGCAAAACCCGCAATGCCTGAAACCATCATCACCAGCAGCAAGGCACAAGAAAACACGGCTGCCACTTTAAAATCGCCCAAATACACCGTAATAATAGCCATGGTCACTCCGCCCAGCACCAAACCGTTCAGCAGCCCCACGCCTAGCTCTTTGCGCATCAGCGCCCACATATTATTTTGCTTAATCTCTTTCGCGGCCAAGCCTCGCACCGCCACCGTCACGGTTTGAATGCCTGCATTGCCAGACATGCTGGCAATAATCGGCATCAACACTGCCAGAACCACCAGTTTTTCAATCGCGTCTTCAAAACGGCTCACCACAAAGCTCGCCAAAATCGCGGTGCCAAGGTTGATAATCAACCACGGCAAGCGCAGCTTCACCGTTTCCAGCAAATCGGCGTGCAAATCTTGCCCGCTCACACCGCCCGCTTTCATGAAATCTTCTTCGCCTTCTTCGGCAATCACGTGCACGATATCATCCACCGTAATCACGCCCACTTGGCGACCTTCTTCATTCACTACCGGCGCTTCCACCAGCCCGTATTTACGGAACATCAGCGCCACATCTTCCTGATCCATTTCCGTTGAAATCAGTTTCATGTCGCTGCTCATAATATCACGAATCGGGGTTTCGCGTTTATTTTGCATAATGCGTGAAAGCAGCAAACTGCCCACGGGCTTAAAGCGCGGATCCATCACAGTCAGCGTATAAAAATCATCCGGCAAATCGAGTTCACGACGCAAATAATCAATCGTGTCACCCACGGTCCAAAATTCTGGCACACTCACATAGGTCGTTTGCATCAAACGGCCAGCGGACGACTCAGGATAGGCCAAACCCTCACGCAACTCACCGCGATATTCCGCGTCCGTCAATGCTTCTAAAATCTCAAACTGGTCGGATTCCTCCAACCCTTCCATCACATACACCGCGTCATCGGTATCGAGCTGGGCAATCGCTTCCGCCGATTTTTCAGGCCCCAGCGTTTCAATCACCTCTTCCACCAGATCTGGTGAAAGTTCTGCCAGAATGTCAGGGTCAAGCACTTCGCGCAGCGCTTCCATACATTCATGGCGCTGTTCGGTATTTAAGAGGGTGAGAAGTTCCGCCACGTCTGCCGCGTGCATTGGAATCACAAGGTTGCGCACCGCTTCGGCGTCATCCTCGTGCAATGCCTGCACAATCGCATCAAGCATTACGTCGCTAATGCTAGCGGATTCATTGCGGATAAATTCTTCGTTTGCGTCTAAGCCATCGGGGGGTACTGAATAGCTGCTCATTTTATCCCCTCCCTCGTCGTTATATTTTACGAATCGCTTAGCTCAATATATACCATATCGTTGTGAAAAGATGGTTGAAAATGGTGCGGTCGAGAGGACTTGAACCTCCACCCGATTGCTCGGACAGCGACCTCAACGCTGCGCGTCTACCAGTTCCGCCACGACCGCACAAAATCAACCCCTTGCCGCTGGTAGTTTGGCAAGGTCGGCAGGGTGTAGCAAAGTTGTGCGCCTGTTGCAAGTGAGGTTTTTGCGTTTCTTTTTTCCTCATTCCCCATTAAATACCCCCCATGGAATGGACGATTGCCCCCAATTTAACCGATTACCAAGCTGCGCTTACCGAAATGGAAAGCCGGGTAGCGGCTATCATTGCGGGCAGCGCCCCTGAAAAAATCTGGCTAGTCGAGCACCCTCCCCTTTATACGGCGGGCACTTCTGCCCAGCCTTCCGACCTTTTGGAGGCGCGCTTTCCCGTGCATCAGGTGGGGCGCGGCGGCCAATATACCTACCACGGACCAGGCCAACGGGTGGTATATGTGATGCTGGATTTAAAAACCCGCATGAACTCGCCCGATATCCGCAAATTTGTGTGGATGCTGGAGGAATGGATTATTCGCACCCTTGCGGCGTATGGCGTGGATGGCCAGCGGCGTGAAGGCCGCGTGGGCATTTGGGTCGTGCGGCCAGACGGCGGGGAAGATAAAATTGCAGCCCTCGGCATTCGCGTACGTAAATGGGTCACGTTTCACGGTATCGCCATTAATGTGAATCCCGACCTCTCGCATTTTCTGGGCATTGTGCCCTGCGGCATCCGCGAACATGGCGTCACATCTCTTGCCAAGCTTGGCAAAAATCCCGACATGACCGCACTGGACGCCACACTGAAAGAAAAATTCACGGAAGTCTTTGGCGCATAAAAAGACCCTCCTGCACATCGAGCATACAGGAGGGGAAAGACATCCACAGGGGGGATGAAAACTATCGACCGCCTGATACAATATACGCGTCAGAAGGAATCACTTGCGCACGAATACTCTCGCATGATTGCACCGATGGCTGCTGCAATGGCAAACGGTTGGTAAACCACACGCGGCAATAACCTGTTGGTGGCATCATATGACCAGGAATAATCAAGCTAATCGGCGTTGGATAAATTATATTTCCTTGATAATCATAATATCCTACGCCCGAAAAATCATAGGGTGCGCGATTGTCATCGGGCGTTTTATACACCACTTGGCCATCTTCTTTATGCACTGAAGATCTGCTCACAGGACGTGGATCACTTGCTCCACCAGGCGTTGCGGTCCCCGACTCTACATTGCCAGGGCGCGCATAACGGTGAAACACATTATTACTATCATAGTAGCCATAATCTGCTCCGCATGCGGTCAGTGAAACAATGGATAATAACCCTAAAATCATCCCTTTATTTTTCATATCAATCTCTTTTCAAAAATGTAGTGAGGAAAATTCAAAACACACATTTGAAAAATGCCTTGAATGATTGATGACAAGATAGGCAGCCCTGCATCAATTATCGATGCGGCAAAACCACCAGAGAATAAAATTCTCATAAAAATGGCCACTAATGTCATGCTGGCAGCCAAGAACTATAAATAGCTAAGGTTTAATTAGGTGATAAGTCTATGTCTTGAGTGCGATCATTTTTTGCAGTGCATATACCAATCACCTCTTTTAACCAAGGCACACATAAAAATTCTGCCTTTGCTGCATTGCCTTTTAACGTGCCACCATATTGGCTGATATGGTGACAAGCCTCTACCATCACTCTTTTGGCACTCGCTTCTAACTGTTTATCGCGCGCCATTGAATCTTCCAGATTCAATACTACTTCGGTTAAATCAGCGCGCTGCGTTTGAAAGCAAACCTGAATATAATCTTTAAATGCCGCTTTAAATTCTGGCTTATCAAATAAGCCGATGGGTGCATCCTGAGCAAACCTTTGCTCAATCGTGCGATAAACAGCTCCCGTATCAATTTTTAAAAAGTTTTTGCGGCTCATAATTTATCACTCACCACCAAATAACCACGCCAACCATCACCATCTTGGGTGTG
This sequence comes from Alphaproteobacteria bacterium, assembly GCA_027485005.1. GTDB lineage: Bacteria > Pseudomonadota > Alphaproteobacteria > Rickettsiales > JAIXRX01 > JAIXRX01. Next base: position 11,861 of record JAIXRX010000073.1, on the reverse strand, counting down.
CATAGCGTGATATAGCAAGGGCAGTGGCACCCAAAACCATGGGTATTTATGGCTGCATACATCCAATACTAAAACAGAGTCGGACGCCTGGTGATAGGCCGCAATCGGAGAGAAATGACCACCCGTGGAAAGCCCCAATGTTTTTCCATGAAAATTCGTAATCATATAATGAATCGTGTCGTTCAAATACGCCATCACATTGTGCCTAAAACGCGTGATATTTTTTTCGTCCTGCACCGCTGCCGCTTTTATTTCCACTTTTGTCAAATGCGCCCTGAGCTGACCCGCCAGTTTTTGCAAACAAAATCCGGGGTCAAATTCCCCTGTAGGGCAAGTGCCTTCCACACGCTCTCTATCTTTCAAATTTTCTGGCAGATGCTCAAAAAAAGTAAGCTGAGAATAAGCATTATAACGCATCTTGCCACCGCCATGGGACGCAGGAATAGTAACATCCAAGCCCTCTTCCAGTAACAATCCTTTTTTGGGAAGACGCAACGCATTGAGCACCATTACCGCACTGGCTACCCCGCAATAGGTGGGTTTTTGCTGACGCTCAAACAAAGGGGAAAGCACATAGAAATCATTACAAAACTCAGCCTCGCGCAGGCGCGTACGGCTCTCTGGCGCATCCCAGAAAACCACGGATTCAACCGGCAAATGACGAGTTTTATGGTTTATCATGACTTCATGATAAACCATAAAACCTTAAAAAAGCGTTAGTAGCGCGAAAACAAAGCCTGGCTTAACTTAGGAACGACTACTCTTCAAATTGAATAAGTAACTGGCCTGACTGGACACTTTCAGACGAATGAACGAAAATCTTTTTAATCACGCCGTCTTGTTCGGCAGTAATCACATTTTCCATCTTCATTGCTTCAATCACAATCAGCTCTTCGCCTGCTTTCACGGGTTTGCCTTCTTCGGCACGCACGCTCACTATCAGCCCCGCAATTGGCGCCAGTAATTGGCCTTTTTTACCTGCATAAGAAACTTCTGGCATATGTGCGCCAAGCTCAGCCAAACGCGGGCTGCGCACCAGCGCAATCACGTCTGAACCCGCATGGGTCATCTTAAAGCCTTCTGGCAGATATTTAATCTGTACATTCACCGGCTTGTCATTCACCGTGCCTTGGAACAAGCGGCTGCCGAGTTCGAATTCGGACTCAATCGCCATCACGCCCACGTCATATTTCACGCGGTAACCTTTGTCATACGAACGCACTTGCACAGGGTAATCCACCCCATCAATACTTACCACCCAGCGCGTACCAATCGCACATTCGCGCCCCGCTAATTGCCCCGTAATACGGTTCGCACGTTCAGCCTCACGCAAATACACAAACATTGCAGTACTGAGTAATACTTTGGTTGTATCAGAGTTTAATTCTGCGCCTGCAAAACCATCGGGGTATTCTTCGGCAATAAAGTTGGTGGAAATATCCCCCGCGAGGAATCGCGGATGTGCCAACAACGCTTCAAGGAAGCTGATATTATGCGAGATACCCTCAATTACGTAAGCTGAAAGTGCATGTTGCATGGTCTCGATGGTTTTTGCACGCGTGGGTGTATAGGTACACACTTTTGACACCATCGGATCATAGAACATGCTCACTTCGCCGCCTTCATAGACACCCGAATCAATCAATACGCGTCCGCCATTGTCCGATTGTGGTTCTGCATAGCGACTCAAGCGGCCAGTGGAAGGCAAGAAGCCGCGCTTTGGATCTTCTGCATAGACGCGGCATTCCATCGCCCAGCCATTCACTTTTATTTCGTCTTGCGTGAAGTTTAATGCCTCACCATACGCAATACGAATCATCCATTCGACAATATCCAAGCCCGTCACCAACTCGGTAATGCGGTGTTCCACCTGCAATCGTGTGTTCATTTCAAGGAAATAGAAATTCTCTTGGGCATCCACAATAAATTCCACGGTGCCGGCACTTGTATAGCCCACGGCTTTTGCCAATGCCACGGCTTGCTCACCCATTTTCTTACGGGTTTCATCTGAAATAAATGGGCTTGGCGCTTCTTCAATCACCTTCTGGTGGCGGCGCTGAATCGAGCATTCACGCTCACCTAACCACAAAGTCGTCCCGCGTTTATCGGCCAGCACTTGAATTTCAATATGGCGCGGTTTGACAATATATTTTTCAATGAACACACGGCTATCAGAGAAAGAACTCGCCGCTTCGGAGGAAGCAAAACGCAACCCATCCAGCAAATCTTTTTCTTCGTTTGCTATCCTCATCCCTTTACCACCGCCGCCTGCCGCCGCTTTAATCATCACAGGATAACCAATGCCCTGTGCAATTTTCTTAGCTTCTTCAGGGGAAGTCACCGCCTCATTCGTACCAGGCACAACGGAAACATTCGCCGCCACTGCGATTTTCTTCGATTCAATTTTATCGCCCATCGATTTAATCGCTTCGGGGCTTGGGCCAATCAACACCACGCCCGCTTTACGCAGTGCGGCAGCAAAGGCTTGATTCTCTGACAAGAAACCATAACCCGGATGCACCGCATCTGCGCCGGTTTGACGCAAGGCTTTCATGATATTGTCAATTTGCAAATAGCTTTGTGATGACGGCGAAGGGCCAACATACACCGCCTCATCCGCTTCTTTCACATGCAGCGCATTGGAATCTGCTTCCGAATAAATGGCCACCGTTTTAATGCCCATTTTGCGGCAGGTTTGCATAATGCGTACGGCGATTTCACCACGGTTGGCAATCAGGATTTTCTTGAACATAAATTTAGTGACCTATCACTTAGAGCGGTAAGTTATCATGCTTTTTCCAAGGCACATCTTGCTGCTTGTTGCGCAACATGCCAAGGGCGCGGCAAATGCGCCAACGGGTATTTTGCGGGCGAATCACATCGTCAACATATCCGCGCGAAGCCGCGACAAACGGGCTAGCGAAGGTATTGCGATATTCATTCACTTTTTCTTCCGCTTCTTCTTGGCTTTTCAGCGAACCGCGGAAAATAATTTCCACCGCACCCTTCGGGCCCATCACCGCAATTTCCGCACTTGGCCATGCGTAATTCACGTCACCACGCAAATGCTTCGAGTTCATCACGATATAAGCGCCACCATAGGCTTTGCGGGTGATGACCGTAATTTTTGGCACAGTCGCTTCGGCATAAGCATACAGCAATTTTGCACCATGTTTAATAATGCCGTTATGCTCTTGTTGCGTGCCTGGCAAGAAACCTGGCACATCAACAAAGGACACAATCGGAATGCTAAACGCGTCACAGAAACGGATGAAGCGCGCCGCTTTGCGCGAAGCGTCAATGTCCAAGCAACCCGCAAGATTCATTGGCTGATTCGCCACGATACCTACAGTGTAGCCTTCCATACGGGCAAACCCAATCAGGATATTTTTGGCAAATTCAGGCTGAATTTCAAAGAAATCATGTTCGTCCACCACGCGCTCCACCAACTCGCGCATGTCATAGCCCTTATTGGGATTGTCTGGCACTAATGTCGCAAGCGACATATCCACACGATCCGCCGGATCGTTCGTTGGGCGATGCGGCACACCAGAACGATTGGAAAGCGGCAAGAAATCAAACAAGCGGCGCGCTTGCAACAGCGCTTCAATGTCATGATTAAACGCCAAGTCCGCCACGCCTGTTTTTTGCGTGTGCGTACCAGCGCCACCGAGTTCTTCTTGGCTCACAATTTCATGCGTCACGGTTTTCACCACATCAGGGCCCGTCACAAACATATAAGACGAACCATTCACCATAAAGGTAAAGTCAGTCAGTGCTGGTGAATAAACTGCCCCACCCGCGCATGGCCCCATAATCATAGAAATTTGTGGTACCACGCCGCTGGCCAACACGTTGCGTTGGAAAATTTCACCATAGCCCGAAAGCGAATCCACACCTTCTTGAATACGCGCACCGCCCGAATCATTCAGGCCAATCACCGGCGTGCCCGTGCGCATCGCCATGTCCATAATCTTGCAGATTTTCTTGGCGTTGGTTTCCGACAAAGAACCACCCAGCACGGTGAAATCTTGGCTGTAAACAAAAACGGGGCGCCCATGAATCGTGCCATGCCCGGTCACACAGCCATCACCCGCCGTGGTATTTTTTTCCATACCAAAGTGGTTGCAGCGATGCTCCACAAACATATCGTATTCTTCAAAAGAATCCGGATCCAGCAACACTTCCAAACGCTCACGCGCGGTCAGCTTGCCTTTTTCATGTTGCGTTTGAATACGTGCGCGACCACCACCTAAGCGGGCCTGTTCACGTTTCATTTCCAAAGTTTTGACTATGTTGGACGTTTGCATTTCGTCTTCTTCGTTAGTGACCCAAAAATTCTTAAGCCCGTTGGTTTAAGGCTGTCTGTCTTCGTTGTATCCTAATTCGTCTTAATCTTGCTTTAGAGCGTATATCGGCGCATTGACCTAGCAAAAAAAAACGCTACCACCAAGCAGTAAATGCACTTGACATATAACACTTTGAAATAAATGATTTTTTATTGCCATTTTGAGGAGTAAAAACCCCTATTTTTTATTCTATTCTGACGCATCCTTGGCATAACATACTTTCACTGATAAGCTGAGCCTTATTATTTGCGCCCACATGGAGGCTTTATGCTTTTGAAAATCATTGCTTTTTCTTGCTCTCTTGCCATGAGCACGGCGGCTATCGCCGCTTCTAGTCCGTGGCTTGCCGATTGGACCAGCGATGAATTGGCAGAAGCCCTCCGAGGACAGGAGTCCGAGGCAGCCTTGAGCGCCCCTCATCTGAGCGGCAGTAGCCGCGAAGGGAGGGAGATAAAAAAAGGACAGGAGTCCGAGGCCATGTCCGCCGAAGCCTTGGCGAAGGGAGAAGCCTTGAGCGTCCCTCATCTGAGCGCAGGAAGCGCGCAGCGGAAGCAAACGCTCAGAATCATCATCCCCACAGGCGGTGTAGAACAAAATGGCCCTGCCCTCGCGCTTGGTAAACATCACTCTATTATAAAGAGTACCGCCGAACAGATTGCAAAAGCACTGCCTAACACCATACTTGCGCCGATTATGGACTATGTGCCCGAAGGGAATATCAACCCACCCGAAGGCCATATGCAAAAAGCGGGCACGCTGAGTTTACGCGCCGAGACATTTGCTGCCGTGTTGGAAGACACCGTGCGCAGCCTCAAGCAACATAGATTTACACATATTTATATGATGGGGGATCATGGCAGCAGCCAAGCACCGCAAGAAGCCGTGGCCAAAAAACTTTCCGCGGAATGGGAAGAGGAACATATTATCGTCGCGTCACTCAGTGATTATTACGCGCATAATTGGGAGAATGAAGCGATTGCAAAAATGGGCATCGATGAGAAAAATCCACCCGCGCATGCAGGTCTATTAGATAGTGCCGAGTTACTAGCCGCCAATGAAGCCATGACACGCAAACACCCTGCACTGCACACCAAAGCTACCAAAGCTTTGGGCGAAAAAATGCTGACGCTAAAAGCGCAAGCCGCCATCAAGCAGATTCAGCAAATCGAAGGCAAATAACGAGGTAGCAAACCGAGTCAGCCTTGAGCGCTACTCATATGAAATTCAGAAGAATTTCACGGAGTAAAATGCAATACACCTAGAAGCCGTCCCCACTGCGCGGTGCCGTTGCAATCGGTGTTGGTCCACTACGAGCGGCCGCTGCCATCGCATCTCCGCTACCGTCTTCACCCCCCAAGCTGGTCGCCAGCAAGGTTCTGGCAGTATCTTGGGTAATCAACCCTTGGCTTAGCAATTCATAAGCGGCATCTTTCATCATTTTCATGCCGTATTTCGTACCCGTTTGCATCATCGAATAAAGCTGCGGGATTTTTCCTTCACGAATCAGGTTGCGCACCGCGGGCGTGCCCAATAAAATCTCATGCACCGCCATACGCCCCTGCCCGTCTGCGCGCTTCACCAGCGCTTGCGTAATCACCGCCTCAAGCGACACCGAAAGCATGGTACGAATCACTTCTTTATCTTGGGCAGGAAACACGTCGATAATACGATCGATGGTTTTAGGTGCAGAATTGGTATGTAATGTTCCCATCACTAAGTGGCCTGTTTCTGCCGCAGAAATGGCCAGCTGAATGGTTTCCAGATCGCGCATCTCCCCCACTAAAATCACGTCCGGATCTTCACGCAAAGCGCTTTTGAGCGCCCGCGCAAATGATTTGGTATGGCTTCCCACTTCGCGGTGATTAATGAGCGATTTTTTGGATTGATGGACAAACTCAACCGGATCTTCAATCGTCAGAATATGGCGCGCCTCTGTCTCATTGATATAGTTCACCATCGCCGCCAGCGTCGTCGATTTACCGCTACCCGTTGCCCCTGTCACCAGAATCAATCCTTTGTGCAGCTGCGTTAAGCGCTTGAGCACATCGGGTGCATTTAAATCTTCGAGAGTCAAAATTTTAGTTGGAATCGCGCGCATGACTGCCGCAGGGCCGGTCAGCGTGTGAAACGCATTCACACGAAACCGCATTTCGTCACCAAAGGTAATTGCAAAATCGATTTCCAGATCACGCTCATATTCTGTACGTTGATTTTCATTCATCACGGAATAAAGCATCTCTTTGACTTGGGCGCCTGTCAGCGCGGGATATGGCAAGGGAGAAATATCACCATTCACCCGAAAAATGGGTGGGTTGTTAGTTGCCAAGTGCAAATCCGACGCGCCATTCTTTTTTGCTGATTGCAATAAATCTAGAATTTCCATGTGCCACTAACCTTTCGCATCGGATGCTTTTTGCGTATTCAATTTCAGCGTAATGTAATCCAAGCGCTTTTTCATTTCCATAATATCACCTGGCAAATCTTGTCCGCGCTCTGCTGCTTCCACCACATAACGATAAGCATGCATCGCTTCTTCCAGTGCGCCCATTTTGTCATATAAAATCGCCAGATTGTATCGATACAGCAGATTATCGCCTTCCAGCGAAATCGCATCACGCATTGCATCCACCGCACCGCGCATATCGCCAAGTTTTTCATATACCAACGCCATCTGCGCAGGAATCGGTGCAAAGCTGGGATTCGCCGCTTGCATTTCTTTCAAGCGCTGTAACGCCTCATTCGGCGCTTCCTCGCTCATCATCAACAAGAAATTATTCAGTGCCTCACGGTGGCTAGGATTAATCGCCAATAATTTTCCGTAAAGTGGACGTGCGCGTTCTAAGCGGCCAATGCGATGATAACAGGTAGCCAAACCAAATATCGCATCTTGATTTGAAGGTTCGCTATCCAGCACCTGCTGATATTTGCTAATCGCAATTTCGGTATTGCCAGCCACCATGGCATTATAGGCTTGCTCCAGCTCATACCCCATATCCACTTGTGACGATTTTTTGCTGACATTGATGCCAAGCGCAGAGGATGAGCTTTCTTCTGCCGCGCTCAACGCCTCAGATTTACGCTCACGTTGAATAGCAACAGGACCAGATTTTTTTGTTTTTTCTTGTTTTTCCAAACGGGTTGGCAATTTATCCAGAATGGCTTGCGTGGCAGGAGAAAGCGTTTCTTTGGGAGCTTCCGCATTCACCGCATTCGTGGCAACAGTTGCCGGGTCTTCATTCACATGCACTACAGGCAAAGCATTGATCAACGGTGCAGATGCTTGTTTTTTCGCATCAGCTACCATCGCTCTAGCTGTTTGCTTGGCGGTGTCTGCAGTGGAAGGTGGCGGCACATCGCCTCCGGTTGACACAGTGCGCGCGGTGGTGGATTGCACCTCAGGACTTTTCATATTGTCGCGCGTTTTGATTTGTAGATCTTCCATTTTTGCAGCAGCAGGCGTAGCAGCCGGAACTGGAATTTTTGGCAAGTCTTTTAACTTAGTGGCAGGGGTAGCTTTGACGGCTAATGCTTCACCTAAATCAGACATTGAATCATTTTTTTCTGGTGCCAAAGGCAAGTCTTTTAGCTTCTCTTGCGCATGGGCACTCGAAATAATCGAGATATCCACAGGCGCTGATTTGGAAACCTCAGACGCCGTTTTTTCTTCCACAGTACCAACCTGTGAGCTAGTATTGGAAATTACAGGCGGCGGCGGGGAAACCGCCGCCTGAGACGTTGCCACACGGAATGAAGCCTCCTCTTTCGCATCGGGAGTTTTATTCACGGCAGCAGCAGCCGGCCCCGTGGTTGCACTAACTTCCCCGCCTGATGGGATGAGGCTTGAAGGCGAGGAAGGTTCAACCGCGGGTACCGGCTGTGAGGTGGCCATCAACGCAGTATATTGCTCAGCCACCGTTTTATTCGGGGCGAGCATTGCGGATGGAACATTCGTAGTATTTTCTTTAGCGACACGCGTCACAGCGGTGGGCACCGCCTGTTCAGGCGGTTTAGAAACGGCTTGAATATCTTGCTTGGCAGCCTTTACTGGCTGCGAGGTTTTCATCAACGCAGTATATTGCTCAGCCACCGTTTTATTCGGGGCAGCAGTGGCTGACGGAACGTTCGCACTTTTTTCTTTGGTAACACCTACCGCGACAGAAGGAGCCACTGGTTCAACCATTGCTTTTTGGGGCACTGGTTTCTCTACGGTTCTTTTTTCAGCGACTACTTTTTCAATAACCGGCTCAACCGCTGGCAGATCTTTTTTTGTGGTGGTTTTTTCTATCGGCAGTTTTTCTTGAGACTTAGCATCTACTCGTGGCGCCATATTTTCTTCTGTCAAAGGCACATCCGCTACCACTTCTGGCATGGAAGGCTCGATCTTCACCACTTTAGGTATAGCCTTTGCGGCGACAGGTGTAGGCGTGTCAATCAGGCCATGCGTGACTGTGACGGGCTGCGTGCGCTGCGTATTGGTGTTAGATTTGACCGAAGAAGGGGTAATCGCGGGCGAAACATCACCCACAGCCGCCGACAGAATAGGTGTAAGCGCCGCAATACCTGCGCCACCAAACCCTTCCGTTGACAATACTGCCGCCCGACTATCCGCTGCATACACAACAGACAAAACAGCCAGCGAACAGACCGTCGCTTGCAACCAGTTTTTTACCCTCATCCCACAACATTTTGTGTGTTGTTTTATATTCCCCACGCTATTCATAGCAATAACACGCCAAAAACCCAAACCAAAACCGGAGCTTTCTATACCAATATATTGGTTTCATCGTACTTTAGTTTTTACTGTGGCAGAACTGTCGCTTTTCAGTATGTTATTAGCGTGTCAGCCTACTGAAAATCCTACAAAAGAGCCGCCACCAGCAGCCACCATTTCTGCGCCTAAAACAACAGCAAATCCGACGCCCTTACTCGCGCCAGAGGAACCTATTTACCTACTAAAAAAACCTGCCGAGATGTTTGCTGTACCAGCCAGAAATGCGAATAATGCTCAACATTTCAAACCGCTACATCGCCGAGGTGAGGAAGGTTTTCATATCATCAAAAAACCCGGCTTCATGCCACTAAGACCCTAATACTATTTCATTTCTTTACTTGTTTCTGCCATGCAAAATGGCTATAGCTGCGGCATGAAAGCCTATCGCCTGCTTGGCGCACTCCTTCGAAATTTTCCGCCTGAGAAGGCGCATCGCCTCGCCATTCAAGCACTGCGAACCCCTTTGCTTGCACCGTACAAAGGCAGTAGCAACGCGGCGTTGCAGCAAACCATTTGCGGATTAGACTTCCCAAATCCGGTGGGAATGGCTGCAGGTTTCGACAAAGACGCGGAAGCCATGGCAGGTTTATTGCGTCAAGGTTTTGGCTTTGTCGAAGTCGGGACCGTTACGCCACTCGCGCAACCCGGCAATCCGCAACCGCGCGTGTTTCGTCTACCACAAGACCAAGCGGTTATTAATCGCCTTGGCTTTAACAACAATGGTCTGCGTGCGTTTTCAGATAATCTTCGTCATCGCCCAGCAGTCGGAATTGTGGGTGCAAATTTAGGAAAAAACAAAGACAGCGCCAATGCTATTGCGGACTATGTACAAGGTATCCGGGCTGTTTATGCGCTAGCTGATTACATTACCATCAACATCTCTTCGCCAAACACGCAAGGCTTGCGCAATCTGCAAGAAGCTAACGCGCTTTACCAATTGCTGGACGCCTTGTTGCAAGCACGCAAACACTTGGAAGCAGCGATTGAACGCCGTGTTCCGCTATTCGTGAAAATCGCTCCTGACATGACCACAGAAGAGCGTGCCGCGATTGCTGAAGTCGCCCTTTATGTGGGCTTGGATGGGCTGATTGTGAGCAACACTACCACCGCACGCGCCGCCACACTTAAAAGTAAAAATTATGTGCAAAGCGGCGGCCTTAGTGGCGCTCCGCTGTTTGCATCATCCACCAAAGCACTGCGTGACATGTACCGTTTGACTGAAGGAAAAATTCCACTCATCGGTGTTGGTGGCATTTCTTCTGCACAAGATGCTTACGCAAAAATCAAAGCCGGTGCATCTCTTGTACAGCTTTACACCGCGCTTATTTATCAAGGTTTTGGCCTTGTTCATTCGATTGTGGACGAACTCCCCAACCTGCTTGAGCGCGATGGCTACAGCCATATTTCTCAAGCCATCGGCAAAGATGCATAGCGACATATTATAAAATAATTATATAAGGACTTTATCATGTTTAAACCACGCGTTCTTTCTGGCGTTCAACCCACTGGCAATTTGCATCTTGGCAATTATCTCGGCGCGATTCGCAACTGGGTGCCGTTTCAACAAACCCATGAATGCGTTTATATGCTTGCGGATTTACACGCGATTACGGTACCGCAAGACCCTATCAAACTGCGCCAAAGCGTGCGTGAAACGGCGGCAGCGCTCATCGCCTGCGGCATCAATCCTAATACCAGCGTCATCTTCCCGCAATCGGCCGTCAGTGCGCATGCGGAGCTTGCTTGGGTGCTTTCCTGCCTCACGCCGCTTGGGTGGTTGAATCGCATGACGCAGTTCAAAGACAAAGCAGGCAAAAACAAAGACAATGCAGGTTTGGGTTTGTACTCCTACCCCGTGCTAATGGCGGCGGACATCTTGACCTATCACGCAACGCATGTGCCGGTGGGTGAAGACCAAAAACAACATCTCGAACTCGCGCGTGATATTGCAGGGGCGTTTAACCGCGCCTATGGCACGGAGTTTTTCCCACTGCCAGAACCGATGATTATGGGTGAAGCCACGCGCGTCATGTCCTTGCGAGACGGCAAAAAGAAAATGAGCAAATCGGATGAATCGGATTACTCCCGCATTAACCTGACGGACGATGCAGACGCGATTGCGCAAAAATTCAAAAAAGCGAAAACCGACACCATTGAAGGCATTTCATGGGACGCAGAAAATCGCCCAGAAATCGCCAATCTCATCACGATTTATGCGGCTTTGTCGGACATAAAAAAAGAAGAGGTGGTGCAGCAATTTGCAGGTGCGCAAACCAGCGCGTTTAAATCGGCCCTCACTGATTTAGCCGTGGCCAAACTCTCTCCCATCACCGCGAAAATGCGTGTGCTGCTGGAAGATGTGGATTCCTTAGATGGTATTTTGAAAAATGGTGCCGAACGTGCAAACGAACTCGCACAACCCATTTTAAAAAATGCGTATAATCTAGTTGGGTTCTGGCGTAGCTAGATTAACTGGCCGATTTTTCACGCGGGCGGTAGGTTAAAAGCTCATACCATTCACGTTGGCGTTTTTGGCGGCTTTCTTCGGCTTGATTATCATTGACGCTTTGGTGGTTAATGCGTTTAGGTGCATATTGCGCCTGAATTTTTTGAGACATGTTAATCCTCTTTTTATTGTGGAAGAACGTTCATATCAGAGGATTGTGAAAATTTGATGACAGTGGCGAAAGTTTTTTTACAAAAAAATAAAAAAGGCGGCAACCCTATGGTGCCGCCTTTTT
>JAIXRX010000078.1 GCA_027485005.1 Alphaproteobacteria bacterium | reverse complement strand
GAGGCTAGTAAGCCGAGCGAGCCTTCAGCTAGTTCCATTTGAGCGGCAGTAGCCGCGAAAGGGAACAAACATAAAAGGTCAGTAGACCGACACAGCCTTGAGCTATCCTCATCTGAGCGCAAGGAGGCGCGAAGGGAGGAAAATGTATTAGGCTAAATGCGCGCGCAGCATCCATGCGGTTTTTTCATGCTCGTCCAGCTTGCCCGTCAGCAAATCAGCCGTCGCACTGTCCTCGCCGTCTTCTGCCACACTAATCGCACTACGCAAGCCGCGTGCAATCGCCTCATGCCCCTCGAGTAAATGCTGCACCATCAATCCCCAATTTTTTGGCAAGGCCGCATCCTCTTTAATCTGCGAGAGTTTGGCAAATTGAGCGTATGTGCCAGGGGCTTCTTGGCCTAGCGCACGAATACGCTCCGCCAGCTCGTCCACGGTCGCAAACAGCGCAGTATATTGCGCACCAAACATTTCATGCAGGGCAATAAAATGCGGGCCCGTCACGTTCCAGTGGTAATATTGGGTTTTCAGCATCAGCGTATAAGCGTCTGCCAGAGCGCCACTCAGCGCTTTAACAATTTTTGTGCGTGCCGCAAGTTTAATGCCTGTGTTCACTTCGTCGGCCTGAATAATGTGGAGTTTTGTGGTTTTCATAATGCATCTTCTTTCACGGTTTGATTCGGCTTTATCTTGGTAACTGATTATAGAAGTATTTTTGATCTCAAGCAAGCATTCATTAGAATAGTTCTAATATATAAATTATCCATATGTTTTATCTATGAACTTATAAAAAACTGAAAAAGCACTTGCCTTTTAGTTGAGAATGATTATTAGTTGCCCATCTATTGCGAATCATTCTTAACAATGTTGTCTTACATGCCCTCTTCATTGCTCACCTCTTTTTCTCTTTCCGCGTTCTTGCTTGGCATCGCTCCCGTTGCTGTGGCCCAAGCAGTTGACGGAAAGGAAGTTGAAAGCCAAAGCCACCGCCCACATATTTATATCACTAAAGGCAAAGAGCGTGTGAAGGATGTGGCGGGATCGGTCCATATTATAACAAAGGACACAATTGAAACTTTTCAGCGCAACGATATTAATGAGGTGCTACGTTCGGTACCGGGCGTCAATATTCAAGATGAAGATGGGCTTGGCCTACGCCCGAATATCGGGATGCGCGGGGGCAGAGTGGATCGCAGCTCCGACATTACCTTGATGGAAGATGGCGTTTTAATTGCACCAGCGCCCTATGCAGCACCTTCCGCCTACCTCTTTCCGTATATGGAACATATTAGCGGTATGGAAGTACGTAAAGGTTCCAGCGCCATTAAATATGGCCCTCGTACCACGAACGGCGCGTTGAATTTACTCTCCACGCCCATCCCTGACGACTTTTCTGGCCAAGTTAAAGCGGGCTACGGCAACTTTAACCAACAGCGCGCTGGTGTCGAACTCGGCGATTCGTCCGAGCATTTTGGTTATGTGATCGACACTAATTATGCGCGCCATGACGGCTTTAAGAATATTGACAATAGTACTCTCAGCACCGGCGTACAAATTGAAGACCTCATGGGCAAGCTCCGTTTTAATACCAGCAAAGACCGCGACGTTTACCAAGAAATCGAATTCAAAACTGTTCAAAATAACCAAACTGGCAATGAAACGTACTTAGGCCTGACGATGGATGATTTCCGTGCGGATCCTAATCGTCGCTATAAAGCCTCCGAGCTTGACCGCTTTGAGGGTGACCAGAATATGCTGCAAGCGCGTCATTACATTGAACCCACCAAAGACACCAGCCTTACCACCACTTTATACACGCACAAATTCAAGCGCGACTGGTATCGCCTAACGAATGTGACCAACGGCACCAGCAATCGAAGCATTACGGACGTTCTGAACAATCCTTCCGCCAACGCCGATCATCTGGCTATCCTGAAAGGCCAAGCCACTGGCCCTGCCAACGCACTCACCATCGGCGCACAAAATCGTGAAATGCTTTCGTATGGTCTGCAAAGTGAAGGCTCGTTGGATTACGACGCGCTGGGCGCAAAAAATGAGCTGACCGTAGGCGTGCGTCTGCACCGCGACGAGGAAGACCGCTTCCAACGCAATGACCGCTACCAGATTCAAGGCGGGCAGCTGGTGCGGACTGCGCGCGGCACCGACGGTAATGGTGGCAATATGATCAATTCCGCCGAGGCGATTGCGGGCTTTGTCCAGCAGGAAATGGATTGGGGCCGTTTCACGCTTGTACCGGGCGCACGCTACGAGCAAGTCACACTCACCCGCAAAGACTATGGCTCCAGCGACCCTGCGCGCTCTGGTGCCAGTCAAAATATTTATCAAGGCGATGTCAGCGCGATTACACCGGGGCTTGGCACCACCTTTGACTTAACCGATCAATGGACCTTGCTTGCGGGCGTACATGAAGGCTTCTCACCTCCGGGCGTTCCAAGCTCAACCGCACAGGCACAAAATCTCGAGGAAGAAAAAAGCATCAATTATGAGGCCGGCGTGCGTTATCATAATGGCTTCCTGACGGGCGAGGCGATTGCCTTTTTCACCAATTACGAAAACCTGCTTGGGCGCGATACTTTCTCGTCTGGTGGCAGCGGCGTGATCGATGTTTTTAATGGCGGCGAAGTTGAAACACGCGGGCTTGAGGTGTCTGGCGGCTACGATTTTGCAGCACTCACAGGCCAAAGCGATTACCGTTTCCCCACCACACTCAGCTATACCTATACCGACGCAGTGTTTCAAAGCAGCTTTGCCAGCAGCTTTGCCGAATGGGGCAATGTGCGCGCAGGCGACCACCTACCCTACATCCCCAAGCATCAAGCCGCGCTCACTACGGGCATCGAGACCGACCAATGGTTGGTCAATGTCACGGGACGTTATAATGGTGGCATGCGCACCATTGCAGGGCGTGGACCGCTGACAGAGGAAAATAGCACGGATGCGAATCTGGTGTTCGATGCGGCCGCCGAATATGAATTTTACCCCAAAACGCGCTTTTTTGTCGCCGCCAACAATCTCTTTGATGAGCTTTATGTGGCATCTGCCCGCCCGTCTGGCGTGCGCCCTGGCGAGCCACTCAGCGTATTCAGCGGGGTGAAATACGATTTCTAACGGCATCCCTGTTAGATTTTTTGGTCTCTCACTTGATGGGGTGGTGGCGCAAGCCGCCGCCTCTTTTTTTAATCACTAAGCCCCGCGGCCTTCGGGGTGGCGGCTCGCGCGCTCGGCGAGGTATTTTTTGGTGAATTCACCCCGCTCTGGCAAAGGCTCCGTCGCAGACGGCAGATCGCTGCGTGGGGAAGATGGTGGATTACGCAGCGGCTCATGGCCAATCTTTTCTGCCCCGTTTTCGGTGCTATCTTTTGCACCATATTTATTGATTTTCTCATGAATTTCCTGCGCCTTTTTTTCTACCAGCGGCGCAGGCGTTTGGCGTAATTCTAATGCTCCTGCACGCTCAGCCACACTGTCGGCATAGGCGGCCACTTCGCGGCGAGCGTCATGCGCGCGGGTCACTTGATAAGCATCATAGCCGTCAATCGCGGTGAAAATCGCGATGCTGGCAGGCACAATCCAAAGGGGTGTGGTGGCCCATCCAAGACTTAGCAAACCAAACGCTAAAATACCCACTGCCAAACCGCGCACCGCACCGCTGAATAAGCCGTTGGCCACTTGCGCGTCGGGGTTACGAAACCAGCTACCCACGCGGTCATTGGCATTGGCCCATCTGAGTCCGAGCTCCCCTTTGGTCCTGTCCCAGCCTTCTTTTTTGGCCAGCACTTCAGCCGCGCGCGCGTTGCGCTCGGCAATGCGGTCGCCAGTGTCGGCAATAAAGGGGGCGTCTTTGGGGTCGGCCATTGGGGTGGATTTTGTCCTTTCAAACGGATTTCTACCCTCTCACTCTACGCCCACGAGGTTACAATTTGATGAAGATGCGCGAAAAAACTGCGCCGCTTACGCGCTTTTATGCTAAACAACGGGTAGGGGAGATAAAATATGCTGGCATTTCAAGAGTTTCGTACGCAGGTGGGGATGTATTTTCAGCCGGTGATGCTGGCGATTTTGCTGCTGGGCATGGCCAGTGGCCTGCCGCTGGCGCTCACGGGCGGCACCCTGACCGCGTGGTTGTCGGACGCGCAGCTATCGCTTACCAGCATTGGTTTGTTCGCCGCGGTGGGCACGCCCTATGCGTTTAAATTTCTGTGGTCCCCGCTGATCGACGCGACCCCTTTGCCGATACTCACGCGTGTGTTTGGCCGCCGCCGCGCGTGGCTGCTTGTTTCGCAAGCTACCTTGGTGCTGGCGTTGCTCGCACTCGCACACACCAACCCCGCGCAGCACCCCGCCGCCTTTGCGGGCTTGGCCTTCCTGATTGCCTTTGCCTCCGCCACGCAAGACATTGTGTTTGACGCATGGCGCATCGAGCGCCTCGACCCCACGCAATATGCGCATGGGGTGGCGATGGTGACGGTGGGCTACCGCGTGGGCATGTTGATTGCGGGCGGTGGTGCGCTGCTGCTGGCGGATTATTATGGCTGGGAAATGACCTACCGCGCGATGGCGGCTTTGATGGCAGTGGCGATGATGGTGACGTGCTTGGTGCAAGAACCAGCGCATGACGCGCCTGCGCAAAACACCCTTACCCAAAGCACCCCTGGGCGCAGCGCCAAAGCATGGTTGCGCCATGTGCTGCTGGAGCCGTTTTTAAGCTTTGCGAAAATCAATTATTGGTGGGCGATATTGCTGTTCGTGGTGTTGTATAAATTGGGTGACGCGTTTTTGGGCGCGATGACCATGCCGTTCCTGCTCAAATCCATTGCCTTCACCAAGGCGGAAGTGGCCTATGTGGTGAAACTTTACGGATTTTTTGCGACACTCGCGGGCACTTTCATTGGGGCGTGGCTGGCCAACCGTTTGGGCTTATATAAATTGCTGTGGATAGCCGGGATTTTGCACGCCGCCACCAACGGCATGTTCTTGGTGCAGCAGGCCGTGGGGCATGATGTGGGCATCCTCACCCTTGGGATATCCCTTGAGAATTTCACAGGCGGAATATCGTCCGCTGCGTTTTTGTCCTATATCTCGGCGCTGTGCAAACGCGAATTCACCGCCACCCATTATGCGCTGCTGAGCTCGCTTTCCGCCTTTGGCCGCACGATGCTGACCACACCGGCAGGTTGGTTTGCGGAAAAATTCGGCTGGACGCCGTTCTTCATCCTCTCCATTGCACTCGCCCTGCCCGCGCTGTGGCTGCTGCACTGGCTGCATGGAAAGAAGAGCGTTTAGGATTTCTATAGTTCAATATTGTCACTTATAAATCCTGCGCTTTTTAACAAGAGATGCGGGCTAATAGGAAAGTTTTTCTTGAAATGCTCTATCACGCGCTTATCCCATTCAGTGTTGGGATGTATGGTTTTTAGTAGGTGAGAAATAATAATTAGAACAATGTAAAGCCTATGTCTTGGCTCTTCTAGAAGAGTGGGTCTGTTAAAGATTTCTATCTCTCCATTTTTTGGGAGCCGCGGCTGATTTACAAGGGCCTTGTTCCAGAGTCTAGAGTGGTGCGCGCAAATATTTCTTATGTCGTTTAGTGTTCGTAGCCAGTCCCCAAGCATAACGGGGCAGGGAACGCCATAATCTAGAGATATTTTTTCTTTATCTTTTTGCGCAAGTCCTTTGTATAGATGGGATAGCATCCCAAAATCCCAAACTTCTGAGGCCATCCAGATAGGAGGGAAGTTGTTTTTGTATTTATCACGAAAGTGAAGAGCAAACTCTTGGGAGGAGCGATTAAATTTTTCATCTAGGTTATTGAGCCAAATGTGATGAAATGTTTTTTCAGAACCACTGGCTTTTTTCTTTGTGAAGTTACCATGCAAATATTGGGGCTCTCTGTGTGCCCAAGGACTGTATTGGCCAATTTGCAAAGTGATGCTCGTTCTAAAAGAAATTTCTATTCTTTCCAGCGCGTCTAGAACCAGAAGTCTTAGCTTCTTATCGAAAACGTATAAATCAAGAATTGTGGTGAAGCTGACATTTTTATGAAACTCATCTATGGTGATGGTCTGCCCGTCCTGATTTTTTAAGCTCTTTTTAAACGGATACCAGTACGCGCTTAACCTGTAGTAGCCAATTCTCTTTAGGGCCCGAAGAGCGCCCTCCTGATCTGTAAATACCAGCCCCCTTGATTTGAGCAGTTCTATTTGTTCAAGAGGACATAGATATTTTTTATCATATTTTGTAAATGATGGTTTTTCCGTCATCTATATTCCTAAAAAAGATGGCCGATTCGTACGCTATCGAGCGAAGAGGAATCGGCCTTGTCAAGTGCAAATATAACGCAGAATAATAAGAAATGTAATATAAAAATACAAAAATAATAAGGCGCTGAAATACAAGGGTAATTTTTCTTTGCTTGTGGGTATTGCTGAGGATAAACTTGTGAACGCTTTTGTAAAATTAGAAAGATAAACCATGAAAAAACTTCTTCTCCTTCTTCCGCTATTATTATTGGCTGCTTGTGCGGACGCGCCTGTGGGGAATGTGGCCGTGCCGCAGCCTGCCAAGCCCGTGGAGCTTTCGAAATATCTTGGCCGTTGGTATGAGTTAGCGCGCTACACCCACCCGTTTGAAGAAGGCTGCGAGGCGGTGACGGCGGATTATAGCTTGCGTGAGGACGGTATGCTGAAGGTCATAAATCGCTGCCATCAAGGAAGCCCTAAAGGCGAGCTGAGTGAAGCGACAGGCAAAGCCAAAATCGTGGAAGGAAGCAAAGGCGCAAAGCTCCGCGTGTCCTTCTTCGGCCCGTTTTATGGCAATTACTGGGTGCTAGACCGCGCGGATGATTATGCATGGTCGATTGTGGGCGAGCCTTCGGGCAAATATCTATGGATTCTAACCCGCAAAGCCACGCCAACTGCCAAAGAAAAAGCGGCCCTTGTCGCGCGCGTCAAAGCGCTTGGATACAATACCGAGATGCTCTATTTCCCCACCCATTAGGTAGCGCTACAAAAGCGGTGGCGTGCCCGACTGGATTCGAACCAGTGACCCTCAGCTTAGAAGGCTGATGCTCTATCCAACTG
>JAIXRX010000002.1 GCA_027485005.1 Alphaproteobacteria bacterium | reverse complement strand
TTTCATCACAGGAGGCGCCCTCTAGGCGGATGACTATGGAACATATCATGACTTACTTAATGCAACATATCCTCACGATTCTGATGGTCACGCCGCTGGTTGGCGCTGGCTTGTTGATGATTTCGCCTGCCAAAGGGGACGCGCTGGCACCGCATGCGCGCCGTGTGGCGCTCACCACCACGCTCATCACGTTCGTGCTCAGCCTAGTGATGTGGCAAGGGTTTGACAATAGCTCTGCCGAGTTCCAGTTCGTCGAGCTCGCACCATGGTTTGAAGGCGCTGGCATTTCCTACCATATGGGCGTGGACGGCATTTCGCTCTTCATGGTGTTGCTCACCACCTTGCTCATGCCGCTTTGCGTGCTATGCAGCTGGGAATCGGTGACCAAGCGCGTGCGCGAATTCATGGTGGCGTTCTTGTTGCTTGAAGCCATGGTGATTGGCGTGTTCTGTGCGCTCGACCTCATGTTGTTCTATTTGTTCTTTGAAGGTATGTTGATCCCGATGTTCCTCATCATCGGCGTGTGGGGTGGTGCGAATCGCGTCTATGCGGCGTATAAATTTTTCCTCTATACCCTCGCTGGGTCTGTCTTTTTCCTGCTCGTTGTGCTGTATCTTTACTTCACTTTCGGCACCACCAGCATCCCGCAATTGATGGAAGACGCGCCAACCTTGGCGGGTAACATTCAAATGTGGTTGTGGTTTGGTATGCTCGCATCCTTTGCAGTGAAAGTGCCGATGTGGCCAGTGCATACGTGGCTACCAGACGCGCACGTGCAAGCGCCAACGGCTGGTTCAGTGATTCTGGCGGGGATTCTCCTCAAAATGGGTGCCTATGGTTTCTTGCGACTTTCACTGCCGCTTTTGCCAGACGCATCCATCGCGCTTGCGCCGGTGATTTTTGGCCTGAGCATTATTGCGGTGGTGTACACCTCGCTCATCGCGCTGGTGCAGACGGACATGAAAAAGCTGATTGCTTATTCGTCAGTCGCGCATATGGGCTTTGTCACCGCAGGTATCTTTGCGTTTAACCCGCAAGGCATCGAAGGTGCGATTATTCAAATGATCAGCCACGGTTTGGTGTCGGGCGCGTTGTTTCTTTGTGTGGGTGTGGTCTATGACCGTTTGCATACGCGTGAAATTTCGCAATATGGTGGTGTGGTGCAAGTCATGCCGCGTTATGCTGCACTCTTCATGTTCTTCACCATGGCCTCGGTAGGTTTGCCGGGCACCAGCGGTTTCGTGGGGGAATTCTTGGTGCTGGCGGGCGTGTATCAAGCCTATACATGGGTGGCGTTGCTGCTTGGTTCGGGCTTGGTGTTGGGTGCTGCCTATGCGCTTTGGCTCTATCGCCGCGTGGTGTTTGGTGAACTCACGAATGAGAAAATTCGTAGTTTGGCCGATGTGTCACGCCGTGAAATCATCATCTTCCTGCCACTCTTAGCGTTGGTATTGTTGATGGGTATTTATCCTAAAACTTACTTTGATGGCATGCATGCATCCGTTGAAAAACTGATTGGCCAAGTGGCCTCTCATGCGCAAGCACCTGCTGCAACGGATTGCGAAACGACCACCGAAAAGGACATGAAGGTTACGGACGCTTCACCCAATTCCACCACGACGACGGATGTGGAGGAATCAAGTAGTGAAGATGCGGTAACCGCTATTGATTGTGCCAAAACCACCGACTTAGAAAAACCTCAGAAAAAAGCTGCTAAAAAGCAGGAGGGTAAATAGATGAATACATTTGCTTGGATCCAATTAATGCCACTTGCGCCAGAATTGGCCATGGTGCTGGGCGCGCTTTCGCTGCTGATGATTGGCGTGTTTGCTGGCAATCGTGGGGCGGGCGTGGTGCATGCGCTGTCCGTGTTGTTGCTGGTGGGCGTGGCGGTGGGCATTCTGCTTTGCCCGAATTTGCCGCACGGCATGTTGTTCAACAAAATGGTTTTGGTGGATGGCTTCTCCCAAGCGATGAAAGTCTTGGTGTTATTGGCGGCGGCGTTGGCTTTGCTTTCTGGGCGTGGCTGGTTGCTCAAAGGGGCGGCAGGCAAAGCGTTTGAATATCCTGTGCTGGTGTTGTTTTCCACCATCGGCCTTATGCTCATGACTTCGGCGAATGACTTTTTGGCGCTCTATGTTGCGCTCGAACTTTCAAGCTTGGCGCTGTATGTGCTCGCGGCTTTCCAGCGTGATTCTTTGATTTCTTCGGAAGCAGGCGTGAAATACTTCGTGCTTGGTTCGCTCGCTTCTGGTTTGCTGTTGTTCGGCATTTCATTGCTTTATGGCTATACTGGCACCACTAATTTTGCGGGCATGGCGCAGCTCTTTGCGGCGAATCAACTCACCTTGCCATCGGCCTTCACCGCGCAATATCTGGGCGTGGCGTTCGGCATGGTATTGGTGCTGGTGGGCTTGTGCTTTAAAGTCTCTGCAGTGCCATTCCATATGTGGACGCCGGATGTTTATCACGGTTCACCCACTGCGATTACCGCATTTTTTGCCACCGCGCCAAAAGTGGCTGGGCTTGCCTTGTTTGCCCGTGTTTTAACGGACGCTTTTGGCCCATTACATTGGCAATGGGAGCCAATTATGCTGGCAGTATCCGCGGGTTCGATGCTGATTGGGGCATGGGGCGCGATTACGCAAACTAACCTTAAGCGCCTGCTTGCTTACAGCTCCATTGGCCATGTGGGGTATGTGTTGTTGGCGCTTGCTGTTGGCAATGAAGCGGCGCTCAAAGGCTTGGTCGTGTATCTCGCTTTATATGCTGCCACAGGGGCAGGGGCGTTTGCGGTGTTGCTCAAACTTTCAACGCCTGAAAAATCCGTGGAAGAGCTTTCCGACGTGGCAGGGCTTTCCCAAAAATGCCCATGGCTTGCGGGGTTGTTCGCTGCATTTTTATTCTCGATGGCGGGTATTCCGCCGCTCGCAGGGTTTTATGGGAAAATGTATGTGTTCCTTTCGGCCATGCAAGCAGGCTTTATTTATATGTCGGTGCTTGGGGTTCTGGCCAGTGTGGTCGCCTGCTACTACTACCTCAAAGTGGTGAAGGTGATGTATTTTGACGCACCCGCTGAGTCTTGCGCCACGGTGTGCGACAAAGCAGCATGCTGTGATTGTTCATCACTCGCGCTTAAGCTGGTGCTTTTGGTTTCTGGTATCATTACTTGCGGCTATTTCCTTTATCCGTCGCCATTGGTGGCATGGGCGCAGGCGGCAGCCGCGGCGGTGGTGCAATAACCTATGAGCACGAAACGCACCAAACCCGCCCAAACCCATTTGCTGGAAAGTTATCATCTGCTTTCGTATGAATCAGTGGATAGCACCAACGAAGAAGCCAAGCGTTTGGCGGCGGCAGGTGGCGGGCATGGTGCGGTCATCTGGGCAAAAAAACAAAGCGCAGGGCGCGGGCGTTCGGGCCGTCAATGGGTGTCGCAGGAAGGCAATTTATTTGTGACATTGTTGCTATCCCCTGAAGCGCCACAAGCGCAGTGGCCGCAGCTTTCCTTTGTGGCGGCACTCGCCGCACTCGAATCGGTGAAGCCGCTTTTGCCAAACCCCGAAGGCTTGGCGCTAAAATGGCCAAACGATTTGCTGTTTAACGGCAAAAAACTGGGCGGTATTTTGCTGGAATCTTTCATCACGCTGCCAGCAGGCGGCACGCAACCAAAATCATGGGTAGCGATAGGCATTGGCATTAACGTGGAAAGCGCGCCCACGGGTACGGAACTTCCTGCGACTTATTTGCAAGGCGAGGGCGTGGAAATTGTGAGTGCGAAAATTGTGTTGTCACGCCTCATCCATCATTTCATCGAAGCCTATGACCGCTGGGTCAATAAGGGCTTTGCGTCCATTCGTAAAGAATGGCTGGAAGCATCCTATGGCATTGGCCAACCGATTAGCGCGCGCCTGCCGAATGAAACCTTGATTGGTATTTTTGACGGCGTGGACGCCCAAGGCCACTGCCAGCTGGTGCTGCAAGACGGCAGCATTCGTTCGCTCAGCGCGGGGGATGTGTTTTTTGCTCCACCGAAAGAGGGAGCATAGCGATGCTGCTTGCGGTGGATACAGGCAATACCAACACCGTTTTTGCGGTGTTTGATGGCAATAGCCTAAAAGCGCAATGGCGCATTGCCACCAGCCACCACCGCACTTCTGACGAGTATATGGTCTGGCTACAAGCCATGATGCAGCATGCGGGCATTACCTTTGAATCCATTACGCAAGGCATTATCGCGACCGTGGTGCCGCAGGCATTATTTGAACAACGCAAACTCTTTACTGACTTTTTTGGCTGTACTGCACTGGTGGTCGGCGAAGACGGCGTGAATCTTGGCGTGGGCGTGAAGGTGGACAACCCCGCCGAAGTCGGTGCGGATCGTTTGGTGAATGCCTATGCCGCGTGGCAACAATTTAAGCAGCCATTGGTGGTGATTGATTTTGGCACCGCAACCACCTTTGATGTGGTGGACGAGGGCGGCAATTATATTGGTGGCACGATTGCGCCTGGCATTCAGCTTTCCTTGCAAGCGTTGCACAACGCCACGGCCAAATTGCCCAACATTAATGTGGCGCGCCCCGCGCGCGTGATTGGCAAAAATACGATTGAAGCCATGCAGTCAGGCATTTTTTATGGCTATATCGGTTTGATTGAAGGTGTGATAAAACGCCTAACAGAAGAATTTGGCGCGCCGCTACTGGTGCTTGCCACAGGTGGGTTGTCTCCGCTGTTTGCTAGCGGCACCCCTGTGATTAAGCATGTGGAAGGCGACCTAACGATACGAGGCCTCAAGGCCATTTTTGATTTGAACCAATAACAACACGGAAAGAAGAAAAATATGAGCTTTAATTTAAAAGCATACAAGGACGAGCTGTTGTTCGTTCCACTGGGTGGCACGCGCGAAATCGGGATGAACCTGAACCTTTACGGTCTGAATGACGAATGGATTATGATCGATTTAGGTATTGGTTTTGCCAACGAGCATTTGCCTGGTGTGCAAGTGGTGTTACCGGATATTTCTTTTCTGGAAGAGATTAAAGGTAAGCTAAAAGCTATTGTCCTTACCCACGCACATGAAGATCATTTTGGTGGAATTCCTTATTATTTCGACGAATTAAACGTCCCCATTTACGCAACCCCTTTCACTGCCGCTTTGCTCAAACGTAAAATGGCGGATGAAGGCATGCGCGGTCGTGCAGATATTCGTGAAGTGGCCGCCGGCAGCACCATTGAACTCGGTGCCTTCAAAGCGGAATGCGTGGCGCTCACCCACTCGATTCCAGAAATGCAAGCCATTGCCCTGCATACAAGCAAAGGCGTGGTGTTCCACACCGGTGACTGGAAGTTTGACCCAGAGCCATTGCTTGGTCCAGTGAGCAATGAAGGCCGTATGGCCGAGCTTGGCAATGCTGGCATTTTGGCGGTCGTCTGCGATTCGACCAACGTGTTTGTAGAAGGCACTTCTGGTTCCGAAGCTATGGTGCGCGAAAATTTGATTAAAGAAATCAAAAAAGCCTCTGGCCGTGTGATTGTCACCACCTTTGCGTCCAATGTGGCGCGTGTGGAATCCATTATTATGGCGGCGCAAGCCGCTGGGCGCAGCGTGGCCTTGGCCGGCAAATCCCTTTGGCGAGTGACAGACGCGGCCAAAGAAGCGGGCTATCTGAAGGATGCCTTGCCATTCCTTACTGACCGCCAAGCCATGGATCAACCGCGTGATAAATCCGTGATCATCTGCACGGGCTGTCAAGGTGAACAGCGTGCAGCGCTCACGCGTATTGTGCGGGGTGAACACCCAGCAGTGCGCCTTGTGGCGGGTGACACGGTACTTTATTCAGCGCGTTGTATTCCTGGTAACGACACCCAAGTGCATTACGTGCAAAACAAACTCACCGAGCTTGGCATTGAAGTGGTAACGGATCGTGGTGCAGAAATTCACGTGTCTGGCCACCCTGCACGCGATGAGCTCAAGCATCTTTATTCCCTCATCAAGCCACGCATTGCGATTCCCGTGCATGGTGAACAACGCCATTTGCATGAACATCGCAAATTGGCCAAATCGCTAGGCGTGAAAACAGCCATTGAAGCACAAAATGGTGTGGTGATTCAGTTGAGTGGGAATGAACCAGGAATTGTCGGGCATGTGCCAAGTGGATATATGGCCGTAGACGGTATTTGTCTTGTGCCAGCAGATGCGTCCATTATTAGGACGCGTCGTCGTCTGCGTGATGACGGTTGTGTCATTGTGGCACTGGCATTGGATGAAGATTGGACGCTTTCAGATGACCCGCAAATTATTGCCCCTGGTTCTTTGGACAAGCAGGAAGACAGCGAAATTTTGGAAGCTATGAGTGAGGCGATTGTTGAGGCTGTTGAGAATATTAAACGCAATCATAGCCGCCAAACCATAGAAGAAGCTGTTCGTCAGGTAGTGCGCCGTATGTGCAACAATGAGCTAGGTAAAAAGCCAATCATTGAAGTGCAGATTTTGCGCGTGTAATTTTTCGGCTATGTTCCTCGGGTATTTTGAACCTGAGGAACATGTCAGAAAAACTGCTTACCCAAACATTAAAAGTATCCTCCGCCCGAAGCTATGTTCAGCTCATGGGGCTTTTGTGCCTGATTATGGCCGCGAGTATGCTGTTGCTGTTTCTGGTTTTACCCGCAGAAGAAAATCTGCGCGAATCGATTCATGAAGATATTTCTATTATGCGGCAGCTAGACAACCGCATTCACGAAACAGCATTAGAATATCATAAAGAACTTCCAAAATATAAAGCGGTGATTGATGAGCAATTTGAGCAGTTAAAAATGCTTGCTGCGGGTCTGGAAGTAAAAAATAAACAATTAGAACGCTATATTCAAAAACGTCTTTTCTGGAATCAGAAAGAGACGGTGCGTGCATTACAACAATACAGTGCCGCAATGCATGAAGTAGCAAATTCTTTACCAGTATATGAAACATATTTGACAAAGCTCACGAGTCAAAAAAACGCTTTAGAACCCCACGCATGGCCCGTGGTCAATATCAAGCTAGAAACCCTTTATGAGACGTTTGAAGATATTCAAAAAATAGATGAAGAGTTCAAGTTCTATTTTGGTTATTTGCAGTTACTCGCCAGCATGTCGATTTTCATGATTGCCATGCTCATTTTGCTACGCCTATATAAAAACAATCTCGCGCGTGAGAAACTGAATGAAAGTCTAGAAGAGCGGGTGGCAGAGCGCACGCAAGAACTTCAATTAGCACAAGAAAAAGCAGAGGAAGCCACACGCCTGAAATCAGAATTTTTGGCAAATATGAGCCATGAAATTCGCACGCCAATGAATGCAATTATTGGTATGTCTTATTTGCTACAAGACACTGAGTTAAATCCGCGCCAGCGTTACTATGTAGACACGGTTACAAATTCTGCTGACTTTCTGCTAGAAATTATCAATGACATATTAGATTTTTCTAAAATTGAAGCGGGTAAAATGGAAATTGAAGAAATCAGTTTTGATCTGGTTTCTTTGATTGAAGATGTGGTGGATGCATTGTCGGTCAAATTCCATGAAAAGCGCTTGGAATTACTGGTGCGCATGCCACCTAATCTTCCACATCGTTTGTCGGGAGACCCCAGCCGTCTAAGGCAAATCCTAGTGAATCTGCTTGGCAATGCTCACAAATTTACCAGCAAGGGGCACGTCCTGCTCGATATTATTCCACGTGAATCGTCTGAAACGGATTATCGGTTTGAGATTGCAGTTGAAGATAGCGGTATAGGTATTGCTCAGGACAAACTGGAGATTATTTTTAATAAATTTGATCAAGCAAATGGCAGCACGACCCGTGAATTTGGGGGCACAGGCCTTGGCCTTGCTATTTGCAAACAACTTGCCTTGATGATGGGAGGACAAATTTTCGTTTCCAGCCGTCTTGGAGTTGGTTCGCGTTTCTGGGTTGAGCTAAATTTGCCGATTGCTGCAGTGAGTGCAAAACTAGTTATCCCTGAAGATGAGGTGAAAATCTTACATCAGCCACATATTCTTATTCTCGATGATAATCGTTTGGCTTCAGAAATTATTGAAGAAAATATTCAGGAGTTAAATGCTAAAGTGGTGATTATGACCAACCCACATGACGCGTTAGGCTATTTGAAAGATAACACGGTTGATTTAGTGATTGCTGATTATCTGATGCCATTGATGGATGGCGAAGAATTTGCTCAAAAGGTTCTAAAACAATCAAAACAAAAACAGCGTATTTTAGTCATAACATCCGCGCCAATTAAAGGGGATGGTAAGCGTTTCAGGCAAATTGGTGTGTCGGGATATTTAACAAAACCTGTTGTGCCGAATGATCTAAAAGAAGCCATAAAAGTTCTATTGCAACCAGACCTTGGTCTCTATCAGCAATTCGTAACGCGCCATTCACTTCGTGAAACAAAGGGAATTAAAGATAAAAAGAATAATCTCCTTCAATTGCCAGATTTCAAATCTTTTACCATTTTATTGGTGGAAGATAATGAGGTAAACCAACAGGTGGCTTGTGCCATGCTTTCCAAAACAGGTGTGACCATTCATATTGCAGAAAATGGCTTGATAGCCCTTCAGAAGGTCAAATCACAACGCTATGATCTGATTCTAATGGATTGCCAAATGCCGCAAATGGATGGCTTTGAAAGTACCCAATTGATTCGAGAGTGGGAGCAAGAGTATCAGCATATTCCAACACCGATTGTCGCAATGACGGCTAATGCCAGAGACGATGACAAAGACGCCTGCTTTAAAGCGGGGATGAATGATTATCTTTCAAAGCCAGTCAAGCCGCAGGCGCTTTACCATATGTTATTGCGTTTTTTATCTGAAAAACCTTCTTTATCCATCAAGACAGAAATCAATCAATCCTTGCTGGAAATAGATGAAAAGGCACTTCTGCAGCTGAAGGAAACGCTTGGGAATGATTTATCGGCTGTTATCAAGACGTTTGTTAAAAGCGCTGAAAAAACATGGAGCGACATAGAGCAATCATTAGCAATAAAAGACATGAAAGCCTTGATGCGACAAGCGCACACGCTCAAATCCATGTGTGCACAGGTTGGTGCTTACACCATGGCTAAACATTGCTCCACCATTGAACTCGCTGCAAAAGAGAACTGGATAGCACATGACAAATTACACGAAATAGCATTGGCTTTGCCTGTGCTTATCCAGCAGGTGCAGACTAAATATTAGTATCTGACAGCCAAAGCAGATATTTCCGATAATCGGCATTATTTTCATCCATGGGAATCCACAAACCAATATCAGTTTTATAAATGCACATGGGATTGGTTTGGGTTTCGTCAGTGTATTGAATCTCATAAAGTGGCATATCATGCATAAAAACTCCTAAAGTTCAGCGGTCAGTAGAATAAACTCGGACGATGAGATATTACGTGATTGCATGGCGGTACCGGTTGTTAGTCCGCTGAATCCTGTAATTTGTGTCCAGATGGAATTTTGAGACGTGGTTGGTGCATTCAGCCCTGGTGTTGCCGCTGAAGCATCTCCGCTTGCGCGCATGGAGCAAGCAATGCCAGCAATTACCGATGCGCTGGGCGCAGCGCGCATTCTCACACGGAATTTTTCCATGCCTTCAAAAGAAGTGGTGCCCGCAGCCACGCCCACAAAACCATTGCCAATAATCTGACAGTAACGCTGACAGAGCAGTTCTTCGGCGCTCAACAGGCGATTCTCAAAGGGGGTCGCAATGGAGCCGACCTCAAGCTGAACGCCACTGATACGCAATATATCGGTGGTGATGGTGGTGGTTTTATCTTCTGTCCAAATCAGCACACCGAGATTGCTCATCGAACTGCCAACGGTGCCAGTCACGCTCACAGTCTGATAGGTAGATGTGAGCGTGATATCAGCCGATTGCGCGACATAGCTGTGGTTTGCCGCGAGTGTTGGCGCTGTTCCAGCGGCATTCCATGCGCTGATGGGGTCGACACTCACATTGTCGCGCGTGCCTGTGAATTGCACAATCGCGATGCGTGCGGTGGTGAGGGTGCTTCCTGCCGCCGCTAAACGTACCGATAGTGTGACTTGCTGATTCAGGGCGCGACTGCCATTTTGTCCTTCGATCCATTGAAGCACGCCAAATTTTTGATTGGCGATGGCGACGGTTAAACGGCAGCCGCTGCCAAAACCGGCGGGCAGGGTGGTGGTTTCTTGTGTTAGCGTTGCTGCACCATTGCTTTCTGCAAGAAAGCGCCAACGATCCGCCGCATAGGCATTGTCATTTGGTGTGAGTGTCGTGCCGCGTTGCCAAAAAGCAAAATGGCCATTGATAAGCAGGTTCGTGCCAACCGTGAGCGCTGGTAGCTCATTCAGTGCACTCCATGCATTGGAGTAAAAGACTAAGCGAGTATTATTGCTAATAAGCCAGGTGGCCATGCCATTGACGGGGGCAATAAATCGCCAGCCAGATCCGGCAATATAAAATGCGACATTAAGGGCTTTGCCAGCCCATGCCCCTGTGGGAGCCGTTCCCACAATATGGGCATCTCCATTATTAGGGCTGACGGGCGCTGTGTTTTGTGCTTGCGTTAAAACCCCCGCAAGCAGCGTTTCCATGCGCAGCAAGGCTTCGTTGACGGTGACTTCTTTTTGAGATTGGCCGACATCCAGCAAGCCGATGCCGAGTTTGGGTGAATTGGTCATATAAAATCCCCTTGGTTGAATTGCGCTTCTATTTTCACCATAAGGGGAGGGGTAAAATATGCGGAAGGGGAGAATTTTGCATTTGTCTCCGTGAAGCGCTTCTTCGCTTCACATGAGACTAGCTCAGGGCTCATTCGGCCTACTGGTCATTTTAAATGGCTATTTGCTTAGGGGATTGACTGCGGCGGGCAAGTTCGTTTTGTGCAAAATCACTGCGGTAATTGATAGCGTTTTCAAGATCTAGACTGGAAGAAACATCTTTAGAAAGGGTAGGGTTATTCATTCCTTTTTCAATTTCTTGACTTCGAGATCGTTCAAGCATCTGACCACGTTCTTGTTCTTGCGCTTCTTTAAATTCTGCATCTTGTTGATGATGTTTAGAGATGGAGCCCGAGATTGCGCCCACAACAAGACTCGTTAAATATACACCTAAACCAATTGCGACTGCTCCAACGGCAAGTGGCATAAGGCCTGTGATGGTTAACGCAGAAGCAGCTGATAATCCTCCAGCGATAAGCGGAGAAACAGTCGGTACGATCTGTGTGCCAATAATAGCCGCTGAGGTTAGGCCGCCAAGAATACTGCCGATGATAGCGCCTTTAGCGCCACCCTGCAAAATACCTTTATTAAAATAGCTTGCTTCAGAAACCGTTTTTCCATCTTCCAGATCATCGTTCATTCGTTTTTTGCCAACAAAACCACCGATGATAGCGCCGAAGAAGGGGCCAACTAATGGAATGAATGCGCCTGCTCCCATCCCTGTCCATATATCTTCATTCCAGAAGGTTGGTTCTTTATTCGTTTTTAACTTGAGTGTCGTCATGTGAAACCCCTGTGTTTATTCTTATTATTATTTCTTGATTTTACGCCTTAATTGTTAACTTTTTGTGTAATAAGAATGAACTTTTTATGACATTTGGATTTTCTGAAAATTCACTAAGGCATTGGATAGTCATAAAAACTTCACATGTCGTCAGGGTGTGATTTTGATAGAATGATAATGTTTTCTAAATGCCCCAAGAAGACAAAAACAAAAATAAACTGGGGCTTTTTTATAAAAAATGAAAAAATTATTTTTAGGCCTTGCGGCCGCAATTGCTATTTGCGTAATGGCTTCGTGCAGCAAAAACACTGCACAAAAAAATGGTGAAATTGCTTTGTCTCTTCAGCCGGGAGATAAAGTGGAAATAACCACAGGAGATAGCACCACCTCCTATAAAGCGGTGTTTGTAGCCGAACCCGCGGATGCGGACGGCTATGTGCCAAAATTTATCACTCTTTCGAGTGACAAAGGAATGGCAGAGCTTACCTCAACGCCAGGTGGTAAGACGGAATTAGAAATTTCTGGCGAACCCGTAGCTCAATTTAAGCTACAAAAATAAAATTCACCCAATGAAGTCTCAACAACTTCATTGGGTATTTTTTGCATTTTAGGCGCCATTGCCAGCCATTGTGGATAAGCGCCACAAAAAGATTGAGGCGGCGTAATAAAATGCGTATAATCAAATTTCAATCGTTCACCAAGTAGGGGAACTTATGCGACTTCCAGGTACGGAGGAAGTGTCGTCTCGCACCGACGCTCC